>NZ_JAGSOZ010000010.1:0-201793 GCF_019204055.1 Photobacterium sp. WH24
CAAGCAGAAAATAGCTGCCATGAATATTGCCTATTTGGAGCAAGTAATATTGGCGGGAATCCAAGGTTTGGATAAAAAATGAGCATACGTGCTCTCGCCCTGCGCTGACAACCCTTTCAGTCCATTCTGGTGAGCTGTTCTTGCTCCCCTTTTTATTCAATGATTCTGAGAAAGTTTTCTGTGAGCCTATAAAAGGCGGCTTTTAGGAGAAAGCATATTCTTACCCTGTGCGTGTTCATAGCACTGAACCAATAAGTCAGAATGAACCGCTTTCCATTCAATTATCAGGAAGGGTAAATCATGAATAACCAAAATTTAGCTTATATGATTCTCAATGATTCAGCACGAATCACAGAAGCCATTACAACCGGTGCTGCCTGGGAAATATGGATGCAAGTCGAACTGATTCTTCTTTTCCGTCAGGCAGGGATACAAGCCACTCGTGAAGTGCCTTATCCGCCGCCGAATGGAAACTGGCGCTTAGATGCACTGGCTCAGGATAATGATGGGAGGTATGCGATTGAACTTAAAGTTGAAAGTGCAACGAACGCAGGTGCCGTCCTCCTTGCCTCGGCTCAGCAGGACATGAATAAAATCGTACATTATCCGGCGCCGAACCCCGGCTCAAGATGGGTTGTCGCGATCGGATATAGCGCGACGGCAAGACATGCCCTTCAGGACTATGCTAATGACCCGGCTCACCACTCGATTTATCACGAACAAAACGCCATTGGTGTATTGGTGACCGCAGTCTAACGTATTCAGCCATGTGTCTGAATCATCAAAAATAAACAATGGAATACGACAGATTCAATTTAAAAAATAAAGGGCATCACATCGTATGCCCTTTTATTTTTTGTGCAGCTGGCATCCATGAAACCAGTACTGAACCTCGTTTTTAAACCAAGGCTGCCAGTGCTTTTTTCACTTTCTCGATGCCTTCGGCTAGGATCTCATCTTCAATCGTCAGGGCAGGCAGGAAACGGATAACGTTCCCTTTCACACCACAAGACAACAGAATAACACCTTCTTCCCGCGCCTGAGCCACCAGCGATTTGGTCAGATCAGCCATTGGGGCACCGGACTGAGGATCGACAAACTCGACGGCGATCATCGCGCCCAGATTACGTACCTCGCCAATCACAGGGAAATCAGACTGAAGCGCACGGAAATGGCTGGTCATCACTTCGCCAATTTTCAGGGCTTTCTCACACAGCTGCTCTTCATCAATGATCTTCAGCACTTCCAAACCTGCGGCACAACCCAGAGGTGAGCCGGCATAAGTCCCGCCCAAACCACCGGGGCCAGCAGCGTCCATGATATTGGCTTTACCCACCAGGGCTGAGATTGGGAAACCACCGGCAATCCCTTTCGCCATGGTCATCATGTCCGGTTCAATACCCAAGTACTCAGTAGCGAACATTTTGCCGGTACGGGCAAAACCGGTTTGAATTTCATCGGCAATCAGCAGGATACCGTGTTTGTCACACAGTTCACGCAGCGCCTGAGCAAACGCAGGCGGCGCCTGATAAAAGCCCCCTTCACCCTGAACCGGCTCAAAAATAATGGCGGCAACACGTGACGGTTCAATGTCACAGGCGAACAGATCGTCAATCGCCTGCAGACTGTCTTCAATGCTGATGCCGTGGAACGCATTCGGATAAGGGGCATGATAGATTTCGCCCGGGAAGGGACCGAAACCCGCTTTGTAAGGTGCCACTTTACCGGTCAGCCCCATGGTCATATTGGTCCGACCGTGGAAACCGCCTTTAAACGCAATCACGCCACTGCGTTTGGTGTGCGCACGGGCAACTTTGATGGCGTTTTCGACCGCTTCTGCACCTGTGGTCAGAAAGACGGCTTTTTTCGCTGTGTTACCAGGGGCGCGTGCTGTCAGTTGTTCCGCCAGTTCCACGAAGGACGTATACGGCGTCACCATGGCACAGGTATGGGAAAAATTATCCAGCTGCGCTTTCACCGCTTCGACAATACGCGGGTGCGAATGGCCTGTGTTGTTCACCGCGATACCCGAACCAAAATCAATATAGCGATTACCTTCGATATCCCAGATTTCGGCATTCTTTGCAGTTTCTACATACAGCGGATTCAGGTTGCCCATTCCCTGTGCGATAACTTGTTGCTTACGTGCTTGCCATACTTGATTGCTCATCACTTCCCTTCCTTATGCTTGAATGCCGCCAAAACAGAGGTATTTAATGTCCATGTATTCGTCGATGCCTTGCTTGGCACCTTCACGTCCGATACCGGATTGTTTCACCCCGCCAAACGGGGCAACTTCGGTTGAAATCATGCCTTCATTGATCCCCACCATGCCGTATTCCAGTGCTTCCGCCACTTTCCAGATCCGGTTGATGTTCTGGCTGTAGAAGTAAGAAGCGAGGCCATAAATCGTGTCGTTGGCCATGTCGATCAGCTCGTCATCAGTGCTGAACCGGATGACAGGTGCAATCGGGCCAAAGATTTCCTCCTGCACGATATCCATGTCGTGCGTGACATCCGCCAGAATCGTCGGCTGGACAAACAGGCCGTCAAGCTGCTGTCCACCCGTCACCAGTCTTGCGCCCTGAGCAACGGTGTGATCCGTTAAGTGCATGATCTTCTCTTTGGCCGACGCATCGATCACAGGACCGATAGTCACGCCTTCATCCAGCCCGTTGCCCACTTTCAGCTTTTCAACTTCCGCTTTGAATTTGGCAACGAAGGCATCGTAAACACCGTCTTGCACGTAGAAGCGGTTGGCACACACGCAGGTTTGGCCGGCATTACGGAATTTAGAGGCCAGCGCGCCTTTCACTGCCAGATCGATATCGGCATCATCAAACACGATGAATGGCGCGTTGCCGCCCAGCTCCATCGAAGTCCGCTTAATGCTGTCGGCGCATTGCGCCATCAGCAGCCGTCCTACACCGGTAGAACCGGTAAAAGACAACTTACGGATCAGCGAACTGCCGGTGAACACCTTGCCCACCATGCTGGACGAGGCATTCACGACCAATTGAAGCGCGTCGCGCGGGATACCGGCCTGATAGCCTAATTCAGCCACCGCATAGGCTGACAAAGGCGTCTGATTGGCGGGTTTGCAGATAAAGGTACAGCCCGCCGCCAGTGCAGGCGCAGCTTTACGGGTGATCATCGCAATCGGGAAGTTCCAGGGAGTGATGGCACAGGCCACACCGATGGGCTGCTTGATCGTCACGATGCGTTTATCTGTCGTCGGGCCAGGAATGGAATCGCCATAGGTACGTTTCGCTTCTTCCGAGAACCACTCAATAAAGCTGGCACCGTAGGCCACTTCGCCTTTGGCTTCGGCCAGCGGCTTGCCCTGTTCCAGGGTCATCAGACGGCCGAGATCGTCCTGGTTTTGCATAATCAGATCAAACCAGCGACGCAGGATCACCGCACGCTCTTTGGCACTGGTTTTCGCCCAGGCTTTTTGCGCGGTATTGGCGCGTTCAATGGCAGAAGCAATTTCCGCTTCATTCTGAGTCGGAATATGACACAACACTTCACCGTCAGCCGGATTGGTCACAGCCAGAGAGGTGTCGGATGGCTCGCACACAAAGGCGAGCAAAGTGCGGTTCTTAATTTGCTGCATAATAAAACCTTTTCATTTGACCAGACCTGTCAGCCCTGTTTGCAGGCAAGTGCGTCAGGGATCTGCTGAGTAATACAATGGATATTGCCGCCGCCAAGCAGCACTTCCCGGGTCGGTATACCGATAATCTGATAGTCCGGCAGCGCCGCTTGCAGAATATCCATGGCTTGCTGATCACTGGCTGAGTCCAGCAAGGGTAAAAACACGTTTTTGTTACACATCAGGAAGTTGGCATATGAGCCGCCCAAACGTTCGCCCGCTTCGCGTTTCATTCCACCTGATGGCTCAATACCGGCCGCTTCCTCTTGTGTTAAATATAGCGGACCCGGGATCGGCAGCTTGTGCACCCTGATACGCCGGCCTTTCGCATCCGTGCTGTTCTTCAGCACATCCAGTGCCCGGCGGGAAATCGCATACTGCGGATCGTCAGGATCATCACACCAGCTTAAGACCACTTCACCTGGCGCAATCACGTGCAGCAGATTATCGACATGACCATTGGTCTCATCATTAAACAAGCCATCCGGCAGCCAGATCACCTTGCTGACTGACAGGTAATCGGCCAGACACGCTTCGATCTCTGCTTTGCTGAGATGCGGATTACGCCCGGCAGACAGCAGGCATTCTTCCGTGGTATACAGGGTGCCTTCACCGTCAGTGTGAATCGCTCCCCCTTCCAGTACAAAAGGTGCGCGATAGTAATCCAGCCCGAGGTGTTCGCAAATTGTCGCCGCCACCTGATCGTCGTCATTCCAGGGGGCATACAAGCCATCAACTTCTCCGCCCCATGCATTGAACTGCCAGCTGATGCCACGACGATCACCGCTATCGTTCACCACGACTGTCGGGCCGATGTCTCTCATCCAGGCGTCATTGAGCGGCATTTCAACGATCTCAATCTCTTCTGGCAACATGAGCGTTGCCGTCAGGTACTGATTGGGGCTGACAGCCACGCAGACCTTAGTATGTTGGCTGATGGCCGTCGCAACCTGAGTAAAAGCGTGCTGCGCTGGCTTCGCAGTCTCACGCCAGTTATCAGGCCGCTCCGGCCATGCCAGCCAAACCTGTTCCTGCGGAGCAAACTCCGCAGGGAAATAATAGCCGTGCTCTGAAGGGGTGCCCTGTCGTTCCATGGCAGTCTTCCTTTCTATGTTCCGAGTGTATTACTTACCCGTCAGGGAGTTGATGCGTGTGTACAAATCAGGACGTCGGTCACGGAACAGACCCCAGCTGTAACGCGCTTTGGCTGTTGCTTCCAAATCTATAGCAGCATAAATGATGGTTTCTTCATCACGGCCCGCTTCAGCCAGTTTCTTGCCGGTATGATCGGTAATAAACGACGAGCCATAGAAGGTGGTTTCAATGCCATCGTCGGTTTCTACACCGGTGCGGTTGGCGGCGATCACAGGGATCAGGTTGGCAGCAGAATGCCCCTGCATAGTGCGCTGCCAGTGATCGCGTGAGTCCAGCGTTGGATCCTGAGGCTCAGAGCCAATGGCAGTCGGATAGAAAATCGCTTCTGCGCCCGCCAGCGCCAGACAGCGTGCCAGCTCCGGGAACCACTGATCCCAGCAGATCCCAACCCCAAACTTGCCAAACCGGGTTTGCCAGACTTTGAAGCCGGTATCACCAGGGCTGAAGTAGAATTTCTCGCTATAACCCGGACCATCAGGAATGTGTGACTTACGGTAGTTGTCCATCACAGTGCCGTCAGCGTCGATCATCACCAGAGAGTTAAAAAAGCTGTTGCCTGAACGCTCAAAGTAACTCACCGGTATCACAACATTGAATTCACGCGCCAGCTGGCTCATGTGATCAATCAACGGGCTGTTGTCGGTTTCTTCAGCCAGCTCGAAATACTTGGCTACCTGTTCTTTACAGAAGTAAGGAGCAGCAAAGAGTTCTTGCAGCACCACAACGTTCGCGCCATTGTCAGCGGCTTCTTTCACCGCCTGGCTGATCTTTTTCAGGTTATTATCGATATCCCACGACATCGAAAGCTGCACTGAAGCAAAAGTCACTGTCTTTGACATTGTTCTCTTCCTTTTCCGATCCTTAGATAGCGAGCTTGTCGCGTAAGTTGTAGTAAGCGGCCCCAAGCGCCGTAAACGGCACCTGGAAATGGCGCCCGCCCGGGAAGGCGTAATGACGCAGAGACGCAAATGCATCAAAACGCTCAGCATGTCCGGTCAGCGCTTCAGCCAGCAGTTTGCCGGCAAGATGCGTACAGGTAATGCCATGGCCGCTGTATCCTTGCAGGTAGTAAATGTTGTCAGCAAAACTGCCAAATTGCGGCATACGTGAATAGGTCAGCAGGAAGTTACCGGTCCAGGCAAAGTCCAGCTTCACGCCTTTTAGCTGAGGGAAGACTTTCTCCATCTTCGGACGGATCAGTTTCTCTACGTTGGCCGGATCACGTGCGCCGTATACCACACCGCCGCCAAACAGCATCCGGTTGTCGCCGGTAATACGGAAGTAATCCAGCAGGTAATTGCAGTCTTCTACGCAGTAACGTTGCGGCAGCAGCTCATCGCACAGTGCATCTGACAATTGTTCTGTCGTCACCACCTGTGTGCCGCATGGAATGGCTTTATTGCTGATATTCGGCGCCAGACCACCCAGATAAGCATTGCCGGCCAGTACCATATATTGCGCTTTGACTGAGCCCTGGCTGGTGTGAGCAACAGGTTTGGCGCCTTTTTCAATCCGGGTAACGGCTGACTGTTCAAAAATCTGTCCGCCCATCTGAATAATGGCTTCGGCTTCGCCCAGCGCCAGGTTCAGTGAATGAATATGGCCGCCACGCATGTCCAGCAAACCGCCTTCGTAGACGTCAGTGCCCACCATAGTTTGCAGCTCAGCTTTATCGAGCAGTGTCATCTCTTTATTGCCGTAGCGCTCCCAGTTGGCTTTATGGTGCTTCAGCCCTTCTAACTGCTTGTTGTTCACCGCAGTAAACAGGCCGCCCTGACGATGATCACAGTCAATGTTAAATTCTTCTATCAGGCCGCGAATAATATCGCCACCTTCAAAAATCATGCTGCACAGCGCATCTGAGGTCTTTTTATCGTAACGTTTCTCGATGACATCGACATCGCGGCTGTAGCTGTTGACAATTTGTCCGCCGTTACGGCCCGTCGCGCCAAAACCCACTTTGGCACTTTCGAGGACCACAACCTTAAAGCCTTTTTTCGCCAGGTGCAGCGCCGATGACAGACCGCTGAAACCCGCACCCACGATACATACATCGCACTCGATGTTATCGGTCAGGGTGCGAAACTCTCGCGTATAGTTCGCCGTAGCGGCGTAGAAAGAACCGGTATGATTAATCACAGTAAACTCCTTTTAGTACGACTCAAGACGAAGCCAAGTGGTTTTCACCTCTGTGAACTTCTCCAGGGCATGCAGTGATTTATCCCGACCATTGCCGCTTTGTTTAAAGCCGCCAAACGGAACTGTCATGTCACCTTCGTTGTAGTTATTAATCCAGACCGAACCCGCCTGAAGCTGACGGGCAACCCGGTGTGCACGGTCCAGATCGGACGTCCATAACGCGGCACCCAGCCCATAGGGGGAATCGTTGGCGATCGCAATCGCTTCTTCTTCTGTGCTGAACGGGATCACGCACAACACAGGACCAAAAATTTCTTCACGGGCAACAGCCATGTCATTGCTGACATCACCTAACACCACCGGGGCAACAAAGGCACCTTGCCCTGCGACATCACCGCCGCACAGCACTTTGGCACCGGCCGCTTCCCCTTTGGCGACATAATCCAGCACTTTGGCTTTGTGATCCTGATCGATCAGTGCGCCCATTGACGAAGCAGGATCGAGCGGATCTTTCGGAGTAAAGGTGTGTGATGCCGCGATGACTTTGGCGACAAACGCATCTTTGATGCTTTCATGTACCAGCAAGCGGGTGGCTGCCACGCACACTTCGCCCTGGTTATAGAAACAGCCCGCTGCGGTTTCCGCCGCTGCCTTGTCCAGATTCTTGTAATCCGCGAACACGATATTGGCATTTTTACCGCCCGCTTCGGCCCAGACACGTTTCATATTGGATTCGCCCGAACACACCATCAGTTGACGGGCTACCCGGGTTGAGCCGGTGAAGGTGATGCAATCCACATCATCATGACGGGCGAGCGCATCCCCCACTTCATGCCCGAATCCAGGCAATACCTGAAACACACCGTCCGGGATACCAGCCTGTTTGGCCAGTTTGCCAAGATGGATCGCGGTTAACGGTGACTTTTCAGAGGGTTTGAGAATCACACTGTTTCCGGCCGCCAGCGCTGGTCCTAATTTCCAGCACGCGAGCCATAGTGGAAAGTTCCAGGGCACTATGGCCGCAACGACACCAATGGGCTGATGCGTGATATAGGCATGCACATTGACTTCAGTGGGCGCTACTTCGCCATAGGTTTTATCAATCGCTTCGGCGTACCAGCGAATGGCCGCGGCAGCGCCGGGAATATCAGTACTGAAACTGTGACTGATAGGTTTACCGGTATCCAGGGTTTCCAGCAGGGCCAGGGTTTCCCGCTCCTGATCGATCAGGTCGGCAAACGCCAGTAACACAGCTTTTCTCTGTGCCGGGCTCTGATCCTGCCAGTCTCCGCGATTAAAGGCACTTCTGGCCATCTCAACAGCAATTGCTGCATCCTTTGCGTCACAGCGGGCAACATCAACAAGATGCTCGTCTGTCGCAGGGTTGATCACAGCAAAGGTGTTACCACTCTGGGCATGCTGGTATTCACCGTGAATGAATGCCCTGGCTTCAATTTCTATCTGCTGTTTTAGTGCTGTCCATTGCTGTTGAGTGTTCATACGCCTTCCTTTTGGGTGTGGACGTCAGAAACTAGCCGGGGTATGTGCGCTGACAATCCGGCAAAGTTTGTCCGTTCTGTTGGTAAACTTGTGAGGAATACTGGTATCAAACAGGTAACTTTCCCCTTCGCCGATAACATAGGTTTTGTCACCCAGCGCCAGTTCTATTTCACCTTCCAGTACCGTTCCGCTTTCCTCACCTTCGTGTTTAATGCTTATCAGTCCTGTGCTTGAATGAGGCTGGTATACCTCAATCAAAAAGCCCATTTGTCTGTCTTTGCGGCCATCGCAGACCAGTTTCATTGAAACTTGTTCGTTGCCCATTTCAATGAGCTGATCAGGCTTAATCACCACCGGACGCTCATCAAATGCCTGATCTTGTGTAAAAAACTCAGACAAGGACATATCGAACACTTTCACTATCTTGTGTAATGAACTGACCGACGGACTCACCTTGCTGTTCTCGATTGATGAGATAGCGCTGTGGGTGATATCGGCTTTTTCTGCCAGTTCACGCTGAGACAATTTGTATTCTTTTCTAAGCTGTGCGATTTTTTTACCAATTGAGTCAGTTTCCATCATGGAGGCTCCTTCGTTTTGAAGCCGATATCATAAACTGATCAAACAAAATTCGTGAAAAATGGTTTTCAGTCGCTTGCCACTCTGGGTGCCACTGCACACCAATAAAGAATGGATGCGCCTGTAAACTAAAGGCTTCAATCAAACCATCCGGTGCAACGGCTTCCACGGTAAGACCTGGTGCTAATTGATTAACACCCTGGCCGTGCAGAGAATTCACTTCAATGTTGTCCAGCGGCGCCAGCCAGTCGGCAAAGATGCCGTTGTCAGAAATATTTACCGGATGAGCCGGTGAATACTTGAGGACCATGTCATTAAGCGGGCTTTCCCTGTGATCGTTAAAGCCTTCAACTACATGCACTTTCGGGTGCAGTGATCCACCAAGCGCAACATTCATTTCCTGAAATCCGCGGCAGATACCGAGAATAGGCACGTTCTCTTTGATACAGGTATCTATCAGTGCAAATGACAGAGCATCACGGCCTTCATCTTTTTTCGGTTCATCATGTTCTGCACCGTAACGGGCAGGCGCAACATTCGAATGGCTGCCGGTCAGCAGCACGCCGTCGACCAATCCAATCAGTTGCTTAATTTCTTCAGCCGTAGAGCCCGACGGGAACAGAACCGGGTTGGCACCAAACTGCTTTATCGCATGGAGATAGAACTCATTAACACTTTGAATGCCATAGCCTTCCAGTGATTTTTTACAGCATACAACGCCAATTACCGGTCCAGCTTTTGTTGAGTTCATCATGGTCTCTCCTGCCATCAGTGTTCGATTTATTGAACAAACCTAGCTTAGAGCACTAAGGGAAATCAACCTGCAATTTACAATAATGTTACTAAAATTTGATCAACGTTCGATATTTCGAACATTTTGAACACAATTATTGCCATTTGGCGTTCTTCTGTTAAATATAAGTTACAGGATGTATCCACACGAGGTGTTTCGTGAATGAACGGATTTAAAGAAGAAGTTAAAAATTTTAAACAAAAGTGGCCAGAGATCAGGTTCGTTGATTTGCTCTTTACCGACATCAACGCAACCCCGAGAGGCAAACGTATTCCAGTCGAAGCGGTTGAAAAAATAGAGAAAGGCGTTTACTTACCTCTCTCTACTATCTCGCTGAGCATTGAAGGGAATGTGGTTGAAGAAGCGGGACTCGGCGAGGCACTGGGTGAACCAGATCATATCTGTTACCCGGTTCCAGGCACATTGACCACCACCTTTAATCCTGAAGTCGGCCAGGTCATGCTGACCATGATGGATGAGTCAGGCAGCCAGCCGACAGACCTTTGTATCCGCTCTGTTCTGGTGAGCCTGCTTGAGCAGCTTCACCAACGCGAGCAGTTTCCGGTTGTCGCGATTGAGCTTGAGTTTTATCTGCTGGATAAAAACCGCGGGGTTAAGGGCGCTATCCAACCGCCTCTCAATCCCATCCACCATGACAGAGAGTACCGTTCAGATGTGTACAACGTAGAGAATCTTGATGATTATTCCGCGTTTTTACGCGATCTGAATGACGCTGCCGTTGCTCAGGGACTGAATACGTCAGGCGCACTGTCTGAATCGGCGCCTGGTCAGTTCGAGATCAACTTTAACCACCAGCAAGATGTTGTTAATGCTTGTGATCAGGTCATTCTGGCTAAGCGGTTAATTCGCCAGGTTGCTCAGGCCCATGATTTCGATGTCACTTTCATGGCTAAACCCTATGCTGACGAAGCCGGTAACGGCAAACACATGCATCTGAGCGTGGTAGATAAAGACGGCAAGAACCTGTTTTCCGATAAGGAAGACGAAGCCAGCCCCTTCTATTACCAGACGCTGGCTGCCATGCTGGCCATGATGCCGGATTCCATGGCACTGCTTTGCCCTAACGTGAATTCATACCGCCGCTTCTCGGCTTCTATGTACACGCCCACCCATGCCAACTGGGGAGAAAATCACCGCGGGGTTGCACTCAGAATACCAATGAGTGACAGCCATAACCGCCGTATTGAACATCGTATCGCTGGAGCAGATGTCAACCCGTATGTGCTTGCTTCAGTGCTCTTGGCTGGCTTGCTTGCCAGCGAACGTTTTACTTTTGAGCAATGCCCACCACAACTGGCCGACAATGCGGTAGAGTTACCTCTTCGCATGCCGGACGCACTAATAAAGCTTGCATCAAGCGAGCTAATGTCGATGTACCTACCGCAATCATTTATCTCGCTTTATCTAGCATGCAAGCAACGTGAACTGGCGGACTTTGAAAAAGCCGTCACGCCACTGGAAATTGAGTGGATGCTTCATTCAGCGTAACTGAAAGATAGGAAAGGAATTCTTGTATGACAGTGAAAACACCTGCATTAGATGCGCCGCAGAAGCCAAATGCGAAGAGCATGTCGGTTATTCTGGCAATTGCCGGGATCATCGGGACTTTTGCCATTATTGGTAACACCCATGAATCAGGAACGCCCTATGGCTGGTACAGTTTGTTACCGACCATTTTCGTTCTGGCCGTGGCGTTGTTAACTCACCGAACCGTCGAGGCCCTGTTCAGTGGCGCTATCGTCGGCCTGATTATGATAGATCCTCAGCAGATCGTCGGGAATGTCGTCGATGTGTCGATGACAGTCATGATGGATGAAACCATTGCCTGGCTGATTCTGGTCTGCGGCTTAATGGGCGGATTGATCACCATACTGGAAAAAGGCGGCAGTATCCTGAGTTTCAGTGAAGCTTTGGTCACTAAAGTCAAAAGCAAACGCCAGTCAATGGTACTGACTTTCGTGCTGGGTATTCTGGTCTTCATTGATGACTACCTGAATGCGATTGCGATTTCGTCATCGATGAAGCGCATTACAGACAGCTACAAAATCTCTCGTGAGAAACTGGCTTATCTGGTCGATTCCACCGCCGCACCGGTTTGTATCCTGCTGCCTATTTCCACCTGGGCTATATTCTTCAGCTCGCTGCTGGAAGATAACGACATTGCCGCATCCGGCAAAGGGATCAGTGCCTATATTGATGCGATTCCCTATATGGCATACGGCTGGGTAACACTGCTGGTTGTGTTCCTGGTAGCCACTGGAAAAATCCCTGACCTGGGTGCGATGAAAGCGGCAGAGAAACGTGCACAGAATGGTCAGGTGCAGCCTGACGGTGGCGTTGACATTGCACTGGGTGAAGATGTGAAAGCGCATCCAAACTCAACCATTGGTGTACTGAACTTTGCCCTGCCTATGATAGTGCTGGTTGCCGCAAGCTGGTATTTCGATATTGATTTGCTGGCTGGCGTCTTCGTTGCCATGATTTTCACCATGTTCCTTTACGGCGTACAGCGTCTGATGCCGGTGAACACCATGTTTGAGGCTGTCTATGACGGTATCAAAATCATGATGTTACCTCTGGCAACTGTCATCGCCGGTTTCATGCTGAAAAACGTCAATGATCAGTTGGGTCTGACACAGTATGTTATCGAAACTGTTTCGCCTTACCTGTCGGCACAAATGTTCCCTGCAATCATCTTCCTTGTGATGGCCGCGCTGGTCTTTGCGACCGCCTCATCCTGGGGATTGTTTGCGGTAGCCATGCCGATTGTATTCCCGCTGGGTGCGCACCTGGGTGTACCTGTCTCTATCACTATCGGCGCGCTGTTGTCAGCGTCTGCGGCCGGCAGTCACTCATGCTTCTTCAGTGACTCCACAGTACTGTCTGCACAAGGCAGTGGCTGTACCGCTATGCAGCACGCCCTGACTCAAATCCCTTATGCACTGATTGGTATTGTTGCAACCGCAGTGTTCTTTCTGGTTATCGCCTGATAACCATGCAACACCCTAGCCCAAGAAAAACCGCCACCTTGAAAAAGGTGGCGGTTCTTTTTATGGTTCAGATCGGTACAGAACAAGCCAGATCGTTAACTGACTTTTTCCAGCGATTTCACCTCTTCATCATCAAGCATTGCTTCATCGATCAGATGCGGTGAATGCGTGCTTTTTGCTTTCTGTTTTTTACGCTGCTGACGATGCACGCCCAGCGCCAGCATACAAGGGGTTATCACCAGCGTCAGAACCGTTGCAAAGGCCAGCCCACCCGCCACGGCTGTGGCAAGTTGTGCCCACATTTGCGTAGACGGGGCGCCAAATTCCACTTTGCGCTGTATCAGATCCACATTCACCATCAGTACCATTGGCATCAAGCCTAAAATGGTGGTGACTGTGGTCATCATTACAGGACGTAAGCGCTGGGCGCCGGTGCGAAGAATCGCCTCAATCGGCTCCATGCCCTGGTTTCTGAGCACGTTATAGGTATCAATCAGAACGATATTGTTATTCACGACTATCCCGGCCAGCGAGATGATACCAATCCCGGACATCACTATGCCAAACGGCTGATTGAACACCAGCATCCCAAGCAGTACGCCGACCGTTGAGAACAGAACAGCTGTCAGGATCAGAAAAGCCTGATAGAAAGAATTAAACTGGGTGACCAGAATAATCGCCATCACAGCCATCGCAACCAGGAAGGCTTTACTCAGGAAAGCCGACGCTTTCTCCTGCTCTTCGTTTTCCCCTCGGAGCGTAATCTGGACCCTGGGATCCAGCCCCAGTTCGGGTAAACGCGCCATGACTTCAGGAATGACTTTACTCAGATTATAACCGGGCGCCATGTCAGCCGTTACCGACAGCGCCTGACGTCCATCCACTTTTTTGATGGTATCCAGCTTGTTGGCGGCTTCTAAAGTACTGAAGTTACTGAGCGGAATCTGCCCCTGCGCCGTTTTCAGCCGTAGCTCTTCAAGGCGGGTAATATGCCGGTACTGTTCCGGGAACCGCACACGGATATCCATTTCATCATCAACGTCATCAGCCCGGTATTCGCCGAGCGTTAACCCTGTTGTGACAAACTGGACATTATTTCCGACCAAAGTGGCATCTGCGCCAAACCGCGCGGCATCGGCCCGATCAACTTTTATCTGCCATTCGATACCCGGTTTAGGGCCGGTATCATCAATGTTGGTGAAGGCAGGGTTAGATTCCAGTTCCTTACGGACTTTCGCAACTGAGTCTTTCAGCAGTGCAGGAAAACGTGAACTGATTTGCAGGTTGACATCTTTATCGCCCGTTGGTGGCCCAGCCTGATCCTGCCGCACTTCAATTTCCAGCCCGGCAAGCCCGGCGGTGCGCTGCTTAATCTCTTCAATCGTTTCCGCCGCCGGACGTCTGTCTTGCCAGTCAATCAGGTTAACCCTAAGCATACCAATTCGGTCATCGCCTCCCGAGCGCGCATACAGGGTTTCTACCTCAGGTAGGTTCAATAGTTGGCGTTCCACCTCTTTGATCAGACGATCTTTCTCTTCAATAGATAAATCGCCCTGAGATCGAACAACGATATTAAACCCTTCCGGCTCCACCTCAGGGAAAAATTCCGTCCCGTTACCGGCTTTGCCGTACAGCAGGATAACCGCCAGCGAAAACAACAACGCGCCGAATAACACCTTCCATGGCCGTTTGACCGCCGCTTTCAGTACCCGGACATAATTGCCGGTGAAACCTGGCAGGTGCTCAATATCGCCCTCTTCAGCTTCAATCAGTTGCTGACGTTTTTCAGCAGAGATGGGCCGCGGCTTACCAAACAAGCCACCTAATGTCGGCACAAAAATCAATGCCATCGCCAAAGAGGCAACTAAGGTCATGATCAGCGTCAATGGCAGGAATTTCATGAACTCGCCCATGATACCCGGCCAGAAGAGTAACGGGCCAAAAGCTGCCAACGTCGTTGCTGTGGAGGCAATAATCGGCCAGGCCATACGCTTCGAGGCTTTTTTGTAGGCTTCATAGCGCGGCGTGCCTTCACTCATTTCGCGGTCGGCGTATTCAGTGACCACAATGGCACCGTCTACCAGCATACCAACGGCCATGATCAGAGCAAATAGCACTACCATGTTGACCGTATAACCCAGCACGGCCAATGCCAGAATCCCGGTGAGAAACGAGCCTGGAATGGCAATTCCCACCAGCAATGCCGTACGCGCACCAAGAATAGCGATAATCACAATGACCACCAGCAAAATGGCAGACAGCACGTTATTTTGCAGGTCGTTCAACATGGTTTTGACATGTTTTGACTGATCACCGGTGTAATCCACCGCGATGGTTGGCGGCCAGAATTCGCGCTCTTTTTCAATCAGTGCTTTCACACCTTCGACCGTCTGGATGATATTTTCACCAGGCCGCTTTTTGACTTCCAGTGATACCGCAGGCTTACCATTCACGCGCGCATAAGACTCGGCATCCTGAAACGTCCTGCGAACAGTAGCGACATCACCAAAGGTAATCACTTTATCGCCAGACACCTTAACCGGCATTTCCATGACATCTTTAATATTGTCGAAGACAGAAGGCAGCTTGATCGGAAAACGCCCCTGCCCGCTGTCGAGTGTACCTGCCGCCACAAGCCGGTTATTACGGGATATCAGGTTATAAATATCTTGCTGATCCAGGTCGTAGCTTTCCATCAGCAGCGGATCAACCAGAATCTCAATCATGTCTTCCCGATCCCCACCGATATCCACTTCCAGCACTTCCCGCATGCTTTCCAGCTTATCTTTAAGATCACGAGCGATGGTAATCAGTGCTCTTTCTGGCGCAGTGCCCGACAACATAACTGTGATGGCCGGGTTTTCAGAGGCCATAGTGACTTCATTAACCGTCGGCTCGTCTGTGCCGTCCGGCAATTTCGCCTTTGCCAGACTCACTTTCTCGCGCACATCCGCTAAGGCACTGTTGGTATCGGCCCCTGCCACAAATTCCAGTAACACCGAACCATGCCCTTCACTGGCGGTTGAGGTCATTTCTTTCACGCCATCTAAGCCGCGCAATTCCTTCTCCATGGGTCGCAGCAACAAGCGTTCAGCATCTTCCGGTGAAATACCGCTATGGGAAATCGAGACGTAAATAAAGGGAATGGTAATATCCGGTTCCGCTTCTTTAGGAATACTCTGGTAACTCATATACCCGGCAACCAAAAGAAGCAGCAGAATAAGGACAACGGTACGGGTACGATGCAATGCGGCATCTATCATCCCAAGCATTCTCAGTTCTCCATCCTGATAGCTTCAACACGATCACCCGGCCGGACGAAACCCTGACCAACGGTGATCACATCCACCACGCCTGAAAATCCACCCAGCCAGGTACCGTCACCATCACTTTTCACGACACGCACCGGAGTAAAGACCACATGATCTTTCTCTACTGTTTTAACACCAAGATTCCCGGCCTCATCCAGAGCCAGTACGGCAGGCGTGACTTTAATGGCTTCCGTTTCTTCAATCGGTACCACCAGCTCAGCACTGGTCCCTGCCAGCAAGTGCAGCTCATCATTGTCGAAAGCGACCTCGATACGGAAAGTATTTGTGGTTTCATTTGCCACTTTCGAAAGGTAGCGAACCTTGCCTGTGGCAGCATGGTTTCCTGTCAATCTTGCCTCCGCTTCCTGGCCCAAACGAATATGCTGAATATCCGTTTCGGTGACATCAGCCCGGACAATCAGCGGATTGATATCCGCAATATTACCGACCGGATCGCCCACCTGAACATAATCGCCTACTTCTACCATTCGCTCATTCAAGATACCGCTCAATGGAGCCCGGATGGTGGTTTTTTCCAGCTTCAGCGTCAAGGTTGCTATGGTCGTTTGCGCATCAACAAGGTCAGCTTCGGTTTGAGCTAACAGAACACGCCCCTGAAAGCCTTTTTCATTCAGTCGCTTCGCACCGTCGTATTCAATCTGCCGCTGTTTGAGCACGGCTTTCGCCCGCTTTAACTGCTCCGGCCAGTCATCCTGAGCCAGACGGGCAATGATTTGTCCTTCCTTCACTAACGAGCCACGCTGCGCAATCACATCAACGACTCGTCCAGCCACTTCGGCTTTGATTGTCGCCTGCCGGCTGGGTTCTGTTTTACCGTATAAGGTCAGACTACGAAATACCGGCTCGGCAGCGAAGGTGGTGATTCTGACTTTAGGGACCGGCGCCTTATCCTGAGACTGAACAGGCACACTGTTTTCATTACCCGGCGCCTGCATTGCTGTGCTGTCTTCCTGAGACTGACCACCAGACAGCATCCAGCCAAGAATCAGAACGGTAATACCAATGGCATATATATAAGGCCTGGCCGCCAACCACCGTAACACGGTGTGTAGTCCTCTCATCATATTCTCCTTTTTTATGACGAAACGTCACTAAACGCTACCACTCAAGTCTAATGCAATTTTTCTGGATTCATTTTGTTATTGCCCCATAAAATGAAACTGCAACTGTGAGCTTTAACATTTAAAAGTAACGAATAAATCAAGCTGAATTCTACTTATGTGTCTGTGAGATAAAAAGCAGAGCTTACTTGTTTCAACTGTATTGTTCTGAATATGTTAACTCTGATGAAAAACGGGATTATTAACGTGTCTGTACTTTATGAATTAACCCATTTGCAATATACCTTATTCATAGTCGGTACACGTCTGTAGCAAGTCACATACCAAAAAATATTTATACTATAATTCAATAAGCTACAGAAAACCCAAACTCAGAGCATGGCGAGAACAACCAAAATCTGGCGAATTGTTTACTTTTTTATTCATGCTGTTATGCAATTCGCCACATCAGTTGGGGTTAATTTATCTGTTGTTAACTCTATATATAAGCAGACTTTTCTCTGATACACTCCGCCGAAAATACAGGTGGTGCTTTAAGGAATAAAGCGATGATCGAATGGAGTAAAGATCGAATCTGGTATCAGGATATGCCGTGGAAACGTTATGGCGTGCCTGTTGGCTGCCGCATGACAGTGATACGGCTCAAAAATGATAATCTTCTTGTCCATTCCCCGGTTCAGCTCACTACTGATATTCAGCTCCGGTTAGCAAAACTTGGCCGTGTCACAGCCATAGTGACGCCTAACCTGAATCATCATCTCTTTTTGTCCGAGTGGTGGCTCGCCTACTCTCAGGCGACCTTTTTTGCCCCTCCGGGGCTTCAGTTCAAGCGCACAGATCTGGTTTTTGATGATGCACTGGGTGCCGAAACGCCTGCGCTGTGGCGAGGACAATTATTGCAGACGCTGTTAAGAGGCAGCGATCATGTTGAAGAAGTGGTGTTTTGCGATCCCGAATCACAAACACTGATCCTTGGCGATGCCATGGCCTGGCTGCGAAACAGCCACAACCCGGCCACCGTGGCCTTAGCCTTAGCCAATGGCTGCTATTTTCATCCGGCAATGCCACTCTACTGGCGTCATAGCTTCCACAACAAAACCCGGTTACGCCAGTCTTTACAGGAAATGCTGACCTGGCCATTTGACAGAATCCTGTTTGCCCATGGGCAAGTGATACCCGAGAACGGCAAACATATCTTTTCTCAGGCTTTTCGCTGGGCACTGGCCTAGAAAAATAACGCGCTCAGTTGCAATAAAGCTGTCAGCTTTTCACTCCACTATGAACCATGATAAGTGTATACCTAAACTACTTGATGATGCAGGTAGGCGGCAAGTGAATGAATGTAGCCAACACCGCTGCAGCTTCAAGTAGGACAGGTATAGTGATGATGAAAACAGGGATTCAATGTGACTATTACCGAGCGTTTGCCTGAACTGATACAACTTGAAGCACTGATTGAAAGCGAAGCGAAAATCAAGAACCGGATTAGCCTGCAAGCCAGTGAGTTAATCCGGTTACCTTTCCATGAGCAGCATCTCCCCATTTATGAGTGCCGTTTAGGCAATCCCGCCCCCGGCCTGCCCTGCCTGTTTCTGGTTGGCGGAGTGCATGGCCTTGAGCGCATTGGGACTCAGGTTTTGCTCTCTCTGCTGACCAGCCTGTGTCAGCGTCTGGCTTGGGATAATAACCTGCAACGCACGCTTGAGAACATGCAGATAGTGGCGATTCCGCTGCTTAATCCGGTGGGTATGGCCATGCAGCGCCGCTCGAACGCCAGACATGTTGATCTGATGCGCAATGCCCCTGTCGAAAGCCAGGAGCGTACAGCATGGCTGGTCGGTGGCCACAGAATCAGCCCTTGTCTGCCGTGGTACCGCGGTCCGGCAGGGCGTCCAATGGAAGCGGAAGCACAGCTGCTGGTTGATCAGGTGCTAAAGCAGACCCGGCAAAGCCCGTTTACCATGGCGCTGGATTGCCATTCTGGCTTCGGGCTCAGAGACAGAATCTGGTTCCCTTATGCCAAAAGTACCCGGCAGCCAGTCTCACGACTCGGCAGTCTGTTTCGGGTGCGGGAAATGTTTTTTCAGGCTTACCCTCATCAAAACTATGTGTTCGAGCCACAGACAAAACACTACACCTGCCACGGCGACTTGTGGGACTTTTTGTATGATGAAGCTGAAGCTCAGGGAAATCCGCTGCTACCGCTCACGCTGGAAATGGGCTCCTGGCTTTGGGTGAGAAAAAACCCGTTGCAACTCTGGCATCCACTGGGCTTATTCCATCCCATTAAAAAGCACAGAGTACAACGGACACTCCGCAAGCATCTCGTTCTGTTAGACTTTCTGATAAATGCAACCGAAGCTTATACCAACTGGTTCAGTCACAACGAAGAGATGGCCGACTGGCACCAGGCAATGTTGCTCTGGTATTCATCAAACCATCAGGATAACCGCTCATGACTCACTGCCAACGACCTATTATCCTTTTGCGAGGATTACTTCGCGAGCAAAGGCACTGGGGCAATTTCACCCAACAGCTAAGGTCGCATTTTCCTTTCCGAAAGGTGATCGCTTTGGATCTCGCCGGTAACGGTCAACGGTTTCTGGAGACATCACCCTCCACCGTCAGTGCCATGGTTGATGACCTCCATCAGCAGTTACATTTTTTGCATGCCCGCGAACTCGACACGGAAAATAAAATAGAAGCAGGTACCTATGATCTGCTGGCGATTTCTATGGGAGGGATGATTGCGCTTGAGTGGGCAAGATTGTACCCGGAGGAAGTGAAGTCGCTGGTACTGCTCAATACCAGTGATGGCAAACAATCCCCCTTTTATAAACGATTACGGTGGCGGCAGTATCCCAATATCATCAGGTTGCTGATGAGCAAACCCAAAGAGCAGGAAAAATTCATTCTTCATATGACCTCAAACATGTATCCCGGAGATCCTGACATACTGAAAACATGGATTCGATGGCGCAAAGAATGTCCTATCCAAAGGAGTAATCTGCTTCGGCAACTGAACGCCGCAATGACTTTCAGATATAAAGATGTTCCGGATAAACCCGTATTACTGCTTGCTTCGCAACATGACGAGCTGGTCGATGTTTCTTGCAGCCAAACGCTTGCCCACCACTGGCAGTGCCCTATACACATTCACCCCAGTGCCGGCCATGACTTACCACTTGATGACCCCGACTGGGTGTGCCGTTACTCACTGGCATTCTGGCAGAATGCAAAATGAAACCAGATTGCATAAAGCCAGCTTGATTGCGAAGTTTACTCAGCAGCCAGTTTGTTCAGCTCATTGTAAAGCCACACACTTCTTGGTTGTAACAAGAAGAAGTCCGTGACGTCTCAGTGTTGATACGTCACAAAAGAAGCGTTACCGATATTCTCAAAGATGACATTGCATACGTTGAGATTTATGCAGGTGCATAATCATCGTAGGAGAATTTTCATGTCTTACAATCGCAGTATTTTCATCACATCTGTTACCGCTCTGAGCCTGGTATTACTGCAGGGCTGCAGTTCCGGTGACGACGAAACCAGCACACAAGCCCCCACCGCCTCGCCCATCGATAAAACGATGAACATCTATTTACCGGCAAGAACGGATAAAAAACCCAACACTAAAAATCCGGTTTTCCAGTTCACCAATGTGGCCTATTTCCGCGAAAATTTAGAGTATGACAACCCGGCTCAGTTTACGATTTTTGATGATGGCACTTGGGAATATTATGCCGAGCGTATTATCAACAACAAAGTGACAGGCGGCGAAGACAATTCTGGTGGCGCATGGATCCAGACTTTTTATGTGAAATACTACAGTGACTGGGATCAGTATAAAAAAACCTGTGCCGGTTCTATTCTTCATTCCAACAACTATGATTTAGCCACAGCCAAATACAATGTTGAGCTAAGAAATTATAAACAAAGCGGCTTGGATAATGTGCTAAAACAAAAACTTCCTCAGATTCGCTGTATTGATGCTTATCAGCAATGGCATCAATAACATCCTCTGATAGCGCTAAACTTTGCCCGGCAACCACCAGGCAAAGTTTGGCTTAAGCTCTGAGCTTACTTAGGCGAGGCAAACACCTGGGTCCAGTAAATGCCGTAGGTACTGCCTGAGTTGGTATCAGAAGCTGCGCCCATCTGCGTGAAACTGCCGTTCATGATATTTCTGCAATGCCCAGGACTTTCTAACCAGCCTTGCATCACAGCAGATACCGTCTTCTGGCCTGCCGCAATATTCTCACCTACGGTTTTCCAGCTGTAACCCTGTGCTGTTACACGCTGACTCGGTGATGAGCCATCCAAACCGGTATGACTGAAATAGTCATAATTGGCCATATCGCTCGAGTGCAGGAATGCCGTTTGTTCTAAAGTGGAATCCCATGTCAGAGGAGCAACTGCCGGCATCCAGGTTCCGCCACAGTCCTGGCCCTGTGCCCGTGCAGCATTCACCGCTGCCAGCATTTCATCAGCCATAGATTGATTTGAGCTGCCAGAGCCGGTTTGATCTGAGCCGCCTGTATTTGAGCCAGTGCCGGTTCCGTCGGAGCCAGAGCCTGTGCTTCCGCCTGTCGTTTGATCACCACCGCCGGTCGTTGGTCGCTCAGAAGAGCCACCATTAGATACTGAAGAGCCGTTATGAGAAGTAGAGCTGTCACCTGAACCGCCGTCTGAACCGCCACACCCGACAAGGGCAAACATAGATAAAATCAATACTGTAAGAATTCGCATGGGTACATCCACTTAATAATAATAAGATCCTGATTTATAACGCAGAGGCCAGAACAATCAGTAGCCAGGGATAAGTCTCTGCAATGTGCAACCTTTACAGCTGCAAAGATAAAATCAGCCAACAACGGGAGAGGAATATACTGACTGCAAACATCTGCTAGCAATAGCTGACGTTTAAAAAATGCGCATCCTGACAATCATTTGACACAAAAATTTGCCAGTTTTTGAGCACAAGGCAGAACTTAATCTCAACGAAACAAGCAGATAAACCACCCGTACATTGTTCAAAATTCACACAGAAGGATTAGGTTGTTTTTTGTTCGATTTTAACAAAAATCACACACAGTGACATTGATGCAAGCAAGATATCAACAAGGAGAATGAGAAGAAGGTTAGGACACCAAGGATCTGGCCACTCAGGCCAAATCCTGCTGGCTGAGGCTTACGCCTTTGATTTGCGCATACAGGTTATCGCCGACATGGAGGTGCAGTTCATCTGCTGCCCAGGGCGTGATATTGGCCGTCAGGATTGACGTGCCAACAGCTAAACGGAGCACCACGATATCAGAGTGATATTTATGCTGCTCTATGCCTTCGACGGTCGCGGGCAACACATTCCGTATACTGGTCTGCGCGGGTTTGATTCGGGTGACGGAAATGTCATTCGCGTGAATTCTCACCCTGACCATTTCCCCGACTGGCCGGCGCACTCTGCTGACCCACAACGGCAGATCTGGCCCGATACAAAGCTGGGTCAACGGATAGGAAGGATGGTGTTCAGTTACTTTTAGCTGCAACACTGAGCTTTGTTCTCTGGCGCTGAGCCAGGGACGCATCACAGAGGAGGCCCACACATCTGTCAGTGCGCCATTTCCAATCACTTTCCCCTGATCCAGCACAACCATGTGATCTGCCAGGCGAAGTATCTCATCCAGGCTGTGACTGACATAAAGCACAGGAATACTGACACTTTTAGCTAACGATTCCAGATAAGGCATCAGCTCTTGCTTGCGCGGTAAATCCAGCGAGGCTAAGGGCTCATCCATCAACAACATATCGGGTTTACTCAGTAACGCGCGGCCAATGGCAACACGCTGCTTCTCTCCGCCAGATAAACTGGCAGGATAACGACCTAATAAATGCGATATATCCAGAAGTTGAACGACTTCACTGAACAGTTCCGGGTCTGGTTTGCTGTGGTTTCCGTAAAGCAGATTACCTCTCACCTTATAATGCGGAAACAATCTGGCATCCTGAAAAACATACCCAATACGGCGCTTTTCCGGTGGTAAATCAATGCCCTGCCAAGTATCACAAAGCACATGCTTGCCAAATGCGATGTGGCCTTCATCCGGCTTACTTAACCCGCTGACGATATTAATAAAAGAGGTTTTTCCTGCACCAGAACGGCCAAAAATGGCAATGATACCCGATTCGGGTAAGCGCAAGTCGACATCCAGTCGCATTTGTCCAAGTTGCTTGACAAAGTTCAACTCTAACATCAGTTACCCAGCCTGTTTCGCGCTATACGAGCCAGCCACTCTGCGATTACCAGAGACAGCAAAGCAATAATAATGGCAATCACGCACAAGCGGGCAGCTTCCACTTCGGCCCCCGGTGTCTCTATGAATGAAAACATAGCCAGAGGGATAGTTTGCGTTTCGCCCGGTATATTCGAGACAAAGGTGATGGTTGCGCCGAATTCGCCCAACGCCCGGGCGAAGGCAAGTACGGTACCGGTAAGTATACCGGGTAACATAAGCGGTAATGTGATGGTAAAAAAGACTTTAACCGGACTGGCCCCGAGCGTGCGGGCCGCCTGCTCCAGTTTAGGATCAACATTTTCCAGCGCAAGCCGTATTGCTCTTACCATTAACGGAAAAGCCACCACAGCGACAGCCAGAACAGCACCACGCCAGCTAAACCCAAACGTGATGCCAAACCAATCGTACAGATAAGCGCCAATCATACCCTGGCGCCCCATCATGACTAACAGCAAGTAGCCGACCACGACAGGAGGAAGAACCAGCGGCAAATGTACCAGGCCATCTAACAGGGATTTGCCCCAAAACTGCCCTCTTGCCAGCAACCAGGCACAGCCAATTCCTGCCGGCAGACTGACAATCACAGCAGTGAATGCGACTTTCAAACTCAGCTGCAGTGCGGTGACTTCGTAGTCGGTTAAGGTAAAGGTATCCATGGGAAAATTCAGAATGACACACTTCCCGTTGGTTAATTGACTGAAAAGCCGTAGCGTTCGAACACTTCGGTTGCATCAGACGACTGCAGGTAATCATAAAATCCCTGTGCCGCTTTCGATGGGGCCTGCCGGGTTAGCGCAACCGGATAGGTGATGGGCTGATGGCTTCGCTCAGGGAACTGGGCAACAATTTTGACGTCTTGTGCTACCTGAGCATCTGTCTGGTAAACAATACCAAACTTCGCTTCCTGTCTTTCCACCAACAAAAGCGCAGCACGAACATTGTTTGCTCTCGCCAGCAAAGGTTCTGCCCGCTGCCAGAGCCCCAGAGACTCCAGGGCCTCTTTGGCATAAATGCCTGCCGGTACATGATTCGGATCGCCAACAACCAGTCGGCTGCCATTCAATGTCTTCGTGATGTCCCACGAGGCATTTAGCGGTACTGAATTCACCGATTCAGATTTATGCGTAACCAAGACTAATCGATTATGTAGTAAATCTTTGCGTGATTCGCTATTGATCACTTTCTGCTCTGCCGCATAATCCATCCATTTTGTATTTGCTGATAAATACAAATCTGCTGGTGCACCTTGAGCTAACTGGCGGGCAAGCGTTGACGACGAGGCAAACGAGAGTACAACCTCATTGCCACTGGCATGCTCATAACTTTCCGCCAATTCATTCAACGCATTGGTGAGCGAAGACGCAGCAAAAACCAGCACTTTTTCCTGTGCAGTAGCCTGAGGCAGGTTAAACAGACACAGAGAAAATAACACGAACCAAAGCTTTTTCATTACCAGACTCCATTCCAATCAATGAGTCAGAGATAGTAAATTGCAAGACTATACCTGACAATTATTTTCTGACCTTTAAGTCAGAAAATAAAAAATTACCAAAAAAAGAGCCCTGGGCAATCATGCTTACACTAAGCAGCGATTGGCCAGGACTCTCGCCCGACGTGTTTTGCTTTGCGCTGAAAACTGCCTTTGCCTTTTCGGGCTTTTTCAACTCTGCTGCGGAAAACTTTACTGGTGACGACGGCTTTAAGGGCATTGTCCATGATTGTTCCGCGACCATGATCAGTTTCAAAACCAGTATTTGTGGCCTGCTCTGTGTGCTGGCAGCACTTTTTCTTTGCCATTATATGCTCCTTGGTTAATCAGTAATTACCGGCAAATTTCAAGCGAAGTGTACGCCTGACAGTTAAAAATACAAGAGATTGCCAAGATAAATTTTAGTCATCAGATTTCAAAAAAGCGCTTTAATTTCCTGACGTTGCTACTTCACCGCCAGAAACACCGGGGTCAATATACTGTTTATACAAATCCAGGAATTCTAATACGACTTCTCTTGCCACGTCTGTTTCGCAATTGGTCAAAAAAACCATACCTGTCTGAGTGATCGGGTTAAAAACCATTTCTGTTCTTATCCCTTTGACCCAGCCACCGTGATGAACAAAGCCGGTAATCCCCTGATAGTCAAATGTTCGCCACCCTAAACCGTAATACACATTACTCAGCTTCGCCCGGTACCGATACTGATTAGCCCTTATCAATGGCTTATGTAACAAAGTTAGGTTGTCTTCACTGAGGACTTCAGGATATTGGCCAAACTGAGCCAGCATCCACTGCGCAAGATCCTGTGCGCTGGCATTGACACCAGCCGCCGCTGGTACGCCATAATAGTAAGGAGCAGGTTTAACTGCCGCATAGCCTGACTTGGTTCTGACATGCGGGACAACCCTGTCATCGGCATTCAGAAAGCGCTCCAGGCCAAAGGTTGCACTGTGCATATGAAGCGGAATAAAAATATGCTCTGTCACAAACTGGCTGTATTCCATGCCAGATGCCAGTGAAATCATGTCAGCACTCAGGTTATAAACAATGTTCTGGTAGCCGTAACATTCACCGGGATCGCAAACAAACTTTACCCGGTTTAATATCGAAAGAATCCGCTGATAACTCACATCATTTTCAAGCAGATCAGAGTACGCCTGAGGCACCAGACCTGTGGTATGCGACAAGACATTTCGCAACGTGACGACTTTACCTAAATCCGGATCGCTGAATTTAACATCTTCAAGATACGGGATAACATGTGTATCCCATTCAATCAAACCACGGTCAACCAGCAGCGCCGTTGCGGCTGAAGCAAAAGTTTTAGAAATGGATGCCAGAGGAAACACAGTGGCAGAATCTATTTTTTTAGCGCCCCCCACCTTCGTGACACCGTAACCACGTAATAAGCGGATCTCACCATTGACGAGTACAGCCAGTGACGCGCCAGGGATTGAGCTTGTCACGGCTTGATTCACAAATTTATCCAGCGCAAAAACAATTTCATCACCAGGGGCTGCACATGCACCCCGAATGCCTAAGACGAAAATACAGCACCACAACCAGGTTCGACAGCACACAATCCCACCTGACACCCTCTCCCCTGCACAAGCAGGTAATAGGGTAGGTATAATCTAAGAAGTTAAAAACAGGTATCAATCGCACACTATTCACTTCTTTTTCCTGCGACAATCTATAATCACAGGTATGACGAAAGGGCTGTTACCATCAGCCAGATTAACTGTCACTGAGCAATCGACACCAGAAGCTGTAGCCATGAAGTTAGCTGTACTCAAGACGTATCTTCACATCGCAACAAGGTGACCAATATCACACTTTGATGGTAAAGTATGATTTGACGCACACTTTACAGTGACGGCATCAATTTGATTTATAATAATGAGCACTCATCCGATGAGTTATTTGAGATCAAGGGCACATTTTAATCCTGCTGCTGCTAAGCCAGGATTCAATATGCCGCCTCAATCATACTAAGAAAAAACGATAAAGGTTGGTAAGCATGAAAGTGGTCGACTTTCTCAAACAGAAAAGTGAAATCTTGGCCAAGCACCCATTTGAGCTGAAAGACTGGCTGTCGCCGTCAATTCGTGACTATTGGATTGAATTCCTGAACAAGGCACATGTCACAGGTTGGGCTAAAGCTGAGAATATTGCCTCAAATGGCGAATCTGTACAGAAAACGGCAGCTATCGAGATCCATCCTGAAGCCGCCAAACTAATGGAAGAACTGCTCGCATCGCTGGGTGAAGAGATTCACGTGGGTAACTGGCTGATTGTCGATCAGGATCGTATTAACCGATTTGCCGATGTCACGGATGATCATCAGTGGATCCACACGGATCCGGAACGCGCTGAGCTTGAGTCACCTTTTAAAACAACAATTGCGCACGGATTTCTTACGCTGTCGCTGCTCTCTGTGCTGACAGATAGCGTCGATCCCAACAACCAGAAATTTCCTACCGCAAAAATGACCGTTAACTACGGTTTAAATCAGGTACGTTTCCCCTACCCGGTTAAAGAAGGTAGCCGGGTGCGAGCCCGTACAAAAATCCAGTCTGTCACGCCTGTAAAACGTGGATTGGAAATTGTGCAGGAAATTTCCGTAGAAATCGAAGGATGCCGCCGCCCTGGCTGCGTAGCAGAATCAGTCGTTCGGCTGTATTTCTGATCGATATCTCATGCCTTAACGCTCAAACTTTCACTCAGTTTGAGCGGTAAGGCACAAGACCGCCGTTTTTCCTTTCAGAAGCCAACGCCAGACAGTGACAAGGCCGCAATGCGGACAGTACCCCCTGCTTACATTGACACATGCCTATTTCGTATATTCCCTTAATATCAGGGGCTTTTTGTTGTCCAAGATCCCAACCTTAAACTCTATCAGTTTAATTCACGTGCTATTTCCAGTTTGATGTTCGTCAGTTTGTTTGGCTATTCACGTATGAATGGCATCCCATATTGGGACTGATTTTTAGGGAGAGTCACTATGATTAAATCCAACCCGTTTACTGACACTGACAGGGATCGCGCTGCTATCTGGGATATGCTTGTCACGCGTGACATCAAAGCTTACTGCGAGGCAGACTGGTCACAAGTGGCCGAAGACTTCATTGAAGATGAGTTTTATGCCATCAATGCCAACAAGTCAGATAACCCGGCAGCGTGGACTTTCGCTTTTTCCTCTCTGGCAGACTACCAGGAAGAGTGGCTGCGTCAGGCAATGCTCGCGCAGGAAACTGTGTACAGCGAACCGTTAGAGCTGGCGGTTCATGCTGCAACCAGCTTGAATGAAATTACCATAGAGAATGGACGAGCGATTGCCCGTAAACAATTTTGCGGCAGTATCCAGCGTGCTGATGGCGGTGCTGATGAACTGCTATGGCAGTCACTCTACTACCTTAAACGCACAAATACAGGCTGGAAAATCTGTGGCTTTACCGGTTACCTGCCGTATTCCGCATAATTTATCCCCCAGCGCTTTAGCTGCCCGCTGCGAAGCGGGTAGCTTCTCAGTTAAATACCGATAATAAAATGCAGGCAAATAAAGGAAATAGTCCCGATAAAAAGAAGGTAAAGCCAAAATGGTAGTTTGCTTTAATGTCTCTTTGCTTACCTGCTTCTATCTCATGATCCGACAACATTGATGCCGCTTTGATAGCAGCTCGATCACCATCAAAAGATTGGCTCTCTTTGCCACCATTCCAGACAATGCCAGCCAGTGCCCATTGAAGTGCGAACATATAAAACAGAACATCACCACTAACACTGAATGGCTGCTCGAAAAATTTATGGCCAACCCATACCGCACCAGCTGCCAGTAAATTACTCAGCAATACGTATTTCAGAAAATTCAGCATCTTCTCATTAAATTATGCGACATAAAAAACGGTTTATTTCGTGCGAGCCCACTTTAATGACTTTGTATTAATATGCAAGTACACACATTTGAGTTGGACTGAATTTCAGATGCTCAGCAACAAAAAACGACGCAATGCGCCGTTTCATCTCTGCGGTCATTGCTTGAACTTAACTTTCCATATCACGCAATTGATTCAGATACTTAATCCAGCTTTGTGAAGCCTTTGACGATTGTAAATTATCTGCTTTCTTCGCATGCACAATCGCCTGTTCAAGGTTTTGTAATTTGTAATAGGCGCGCACTTTAGCCAGCTCAATATCCGCTTGCTTACCTTTGATCTGTAATTTATCCAGTTCATTGAGCGCAAGTTGATAGTGGCCTTCCTGTAATAAAAGCGTCGAAAGCTGCCAGCGATACTGCGCATCTAACTCAACGACTTTTCGCCACGTTTCTATCGCCTGCTCCCACTCTTTCGCCATTTGCCAGTAGGTTGCCTGAGAAATCAATAAATCAAGATTACTGTCGCTGTTTTCCAATGAAGCAAAAATGCGAGCAGCTTTCTCAGGAATCCCCTCCTGGGCGTAAAGCTGGCCCAGAGTTTTCAGATCCTGCTGAGATAAGGCGACTCCCTGGCGTTTTGCCAACGCTAACGTTTCAATCGCCTGTTTTCTTCTCTCCAACCGCATTTCAATGCCCGCCAGTTGTCGCCACCACACGACTTTTTGCGGCTCCAGTGTAATAAGGCTATTTAAGGTTGGGAGCGCTGACTTATACTGCTGGAGCTGTAACTGAGCACCCAACTTTAGTGATAAGGGTTGCACTTCTTTTTGTTTATGAACACGCTCATACTGCTGAATAGCTGACAGCACCGAACGCCATTCTTCAAGCTGATAATTGGCCTGGGCGATTCTCAGCCAGAGCTCATCGGCTTTTTCAGTTGCGGGAATCGACTTACTGAGTTGATAGTAATAGTTGAGTGCTTTTTGATATTGCGCCTGGGATAACAATATATCGGCCAGCATACGTTGTGTGGATCTCAGATACTCGTCATCAAGCTGCCCGCTTTCAATGGCCTGAGCCAACCGCTGAATAGATAAAGCCGGCTTGCCGTCCTGCCAGTAATACACACCCAGCATACGGTTAACAAACGCTTTATCATAGGCACGGGAAATATCCATCTCCCTGAGCAAGACAATGGCTGCACTGACCTTGTCTTCCAATTGAAGCTTCTGTGCCTGCTGCACTTTGCCGGCGGTATACTGAGACAGTTGTGCCGACAGCGCGACAGGCGCAAACAAGATCGCCACTATAAAAGCTAATGTTTTCATCACTTACTCAGATTAAATTCCACTTTTACTTGCTGACCATGCTGGGATAGCGCTTTACCACCTTCAATCTTTGGTTGGTATTTCCAATTCTTTAAAGCACGTATCGCTTCACGGTCAAATACACGATTAGGCTGCGCGTCAACAATCTTGATATCTGTTGGCCTGCCTTGCGGGTCAATCGTAAACGACAGCACCACATACCCTTCAATGCTTCTTTTTAAAGCCCGGGCAGGATATTTGGGCTCAACGCGATAGAGCGGCATGGCCTGCTGATCCCGTCCCACATCTGAAACGGCCGGCAAGCTGATTGCCAGGCCTTTCACGGAAGCATCCATAGCAATTGATGGCATAGTAGGTGAAACCAAAGGCGTCACGGCGCTTGCCTGGGCACTTTTCGGTATGGCCTGCGGTGGCGGCTCAGGTGTTTCCGGTTTCTCAGGTACTGTGCGTTGCCGACGCTGCGCTTCACGCTCCTGCTCAACCATCACCATGTTAAACGCCAGCGATTCTTTTGCTTCCGGCAACTGACGGTTACCGTCATCAACCATCCAGGCCATAAAAGTAAACAAGCCACCCGTAATCAGCAGTGCTAACGGAGCAGCTACTATGAGCCTGAACATCAGCGCTTCTCCGCCGCCAAGGCAATATTTTTGACTCCGGCGCCTTTGGCTGCATCCATGACTTTTACCACAGTACCACTGTAGGCGTGCTCATCAGCCTGAATAACCAGAGAGGCATCAGGCTGATCGAGCAGCAAGGTTTCCAGTGTTGCCTGTACGCGTTCAACATCCACAACACGCTTATCGATATACACATCGTTTGCCGAAGTAATCGCCACAAAGATGCCTGCATCTTTCTGACTGACCACATTGCTGGCTTGGGGACGATTCACTTCAACGCCGGACTCACGAACAAAAGAGCTGGTCACGATGAAAAAAATCAACATGATAAACACGATATCCAGCATAGAAGTCAGATCAATCTGGGCTTCTTCCCGAGCGACGGATGGGCGACTTAACCTCATCGTTGACTCCTCATCAATTTTTCTAGTTTTTGCTCTCGCATCTTGCACGCTTTTGCAAGACGGGCATGAATAAACATGCCTGCCAGTGCGGCAACCATACCCGCCATTGTTGGCAATGTAGCGAGCGAGATACCCGAAGCCATCAGTTTTGGCTGGCTGCTGCCCTGGTTGTCCATGACATCAAATACTGAGATCATTCCGGTCACTGTTCCCAGCAGTCCCAGCATCGGACAAATAGCCACCAGGACTTTAATCACATTCAGATTCTGAGATAAGGCAAGATGCGCTTCACTGAGCCAGCCGGATCGTATGGCATGAGCATACCAGGAGGTTTGATCTTCTCTGGCGTACCACATTGCCAGCCACCGCTGCTTTTGCTTGGGATAAGTGAACACCAGATACAGCAGACGCTCAGCGACCAGCAACCAGGAGAACAACACCACAACGGCAAGCCACCACAGTATTTGTCCTCCCTGTTGCATGAACTGCTGCAGGGAGATCCACCAGGTTTCGGCAAATTCGCTACTGAACAGTGTCACATCCATTACGCAGTGCTTCCTGTTTTCTCAGCTTCTGCTGCGACAAGACTGATCCCCTGCTTCTCAAGAATGCTTCGGATCGCATCTGCCTGCGCACTCAGCAGATTATGTGCAAGCAGTAAAGGCATTGCTGATACCAGGCCCAATACGGTTGTCACCAGTGCCATGGATATCCCTCCCGCCATCACTTTAGGATCGCCATTACCAAACTGAGTAATCACCTGGAAGGTTTCAATCATACCGGTGACTGTTCCTAGCAGGCCCAGCATAGGTGCCAGCGCCGCGAGAAGTTTCAGCATGGATAAACCACGTTCCAGCCCCTGCTGTTCATCGACAATGGTTTCCAGTAATCGCAATTCCAAGGCTTCAACAGAGCGTTTTTGATCGGTGTCGTAAACACTCAGAACACGACCAAGCGGATTGTTGCCCGGGTTTTCTGGTTTCTTCAGCTGGGCATTAATTTGCTGGCGGATCCAGATCAACTTGCAGCCACGGTACAGAGCGATGATGATGCCGATCGCCAACAGTCCAAGAATAATTTTACCCACCACCCCGCCCTGGGAGAGGCGTTCTGTCAAGGAGGGGGCATGCGCCAACTGCTCCAGCATTTTGCCGCGAGACGGGTCAACAATAGCCATTTGCAAACCTGCTTGCTGTAACGACGCTATCTGACTGGCTACCGGGCCATTTTCTGGCTGCTTCAAATACGGTGTCGCCACTTGGCGAATGCCATTCCAGGCCAGATAACCCTGTTCACCAATCAAACCAATGCTGCCAAGACGGTAAGCATCCACAGTGGATTGATACCCTTCTCCATTGATATAAGAGACAGAGACTTTGCGCATTTCCGAGCTGGCCAAGATTTGCTCGTTCATTCCCTGCCACAGCCCGTTCAGCTGCTTAAGCGAAGGCAGTGCCTTAGCGTCAACGATATCGTTTACAACAGCGGTATACTGATGACGATCAGCGCTGGTGACTGACGTTTCCAGCTCCGCTTGCAAGTCTTTGGCCGTCTGGCGAACCACGCCAAACAATTCGCCCAAACTGCCAGACTCAAGCCTTAACTCTTCTTCCAGTTGAGCCAGCGATTTTTCATTTGTACTAAAAGTGCTGCTCAGGTTATCAATCTCTGTATTCAGCGATTCACGCGTTGCCAACAGCGCATCTTTTTGTGCACGTATTTCTGCTTCTGTTTGCTTAAACCCAGCTTCGCGGGTTTGATTGTGGGCTTGCTCGGATTTTTGTTCCTGCCGGGTCTTTTCCACCAGGCCATCAACAGCCAGTACGGAAGTCGACACTGAAAACAGGGTAAGCGCGAGTGCTAACGTTTTAAGTTTCATATCAGTTAGCCTCCAGATTGACAGATACAGGAAGAGAGATCAGACCGGGAGCGATTTGTTTCGACGCCATTGCAAAGGCTTTATCCAACTCAGTACCAGCCTGAGGCTCTAATGATTGCCATTGATGAGCACCGTCATTCCAGGCCCAGTAGCGCTGACCGTCGAGGCTACGCGCCACAAAAGCCACACGCCCGAGATACAGCAGATCGGCTTCAATATTTTCCGTGGTACTCAGGGCCAATTTACCCTGATAGACACCGAGTTTAGTACCGTAGTCCATTTCAATCTGGTAAGCCTCCAAAATACGACGATACTTTTCGGCATCACTGATATCGGCCTGAGCCATCATGAACTCCAGTTTGGCAATCCGTGCCAACCGTTGATCACGTTTGATAGGTTTGTCATCTTCAACCACAGATTTCAGACCATCTATCATCTTATACATCAATGGCACTACACCCTGGCGAGTTTCTTTAATGCCTGAAATCTGTTCACTTAAGCTGCTTTTTTCTGATTCCTGACTATCAACCAAGCGAGCCAGATGATCCCGATAGACAAGGAGGTTTTTCACTTCTTCCTGAAGGGCTTCAATTTCAGCCTTCATTGAAAGCGTTGCATCTGCACTTTTATCAATCTTATTCTGGCTTTGTTCGGCAGACTGATTGATTTTGCTCTCAATATTGCGGGCCGCATCGAGTGTACTGGCCCCCGCATTTATGCTCAGGCCGAGTGCAATCACGGCCAGACTGGATTTCATCATGTTCATCTTGGAGCAGTTACCTTAAGTATCTGTTCAAAAAGCAAGCCATTGAGCCAACTTCCCATAACTAGTCAATTACGCATTAAGCTGAGTGACTGGTCACACATCTTAGTTGAAAACAAATCTCATTTAAACTATAAAATCCGGAAATTTTGCTTCCGCTAAGCCCATAGCAGCACGGATCAGATCAAGCCGAATCATGCATTAAAGACAATCCGAATCGAAGACAGTGACCTGAAGAAACGAGGAAGATATAATGCGCCGGATTATCAGTTATTCGGAAAGTAAAGTGTCCAATCTCTCCATTGAATCGATTCAACAACAACTGTCTGACTTAGGCTTCCGCCCGGAAGGGATCAGAATCGTGACGGTTTCAGCAATGACCTCAGAGTTATTAGAAACTTGCACAACCCAAGAAAACGAATGTTTTTATAACTCTTACATGAATGTCATTTATGGTAAGGGAGAGCGCTACGTGCTTGGATTTCGCTGTGAAGATCCAATCGTTGATCATGCGATCATTCGCTCAGGGGATCTGTATTTCGACCCAACGTTACAGGCAAACGGCAACTTCACTTCCTATCAGTTTGCGATACTCACTGAGTTCACTGTCTTCGACATGATGAACCATGCAAAGTCTAATAAAGACTTTCCGCCAGATGTTGACTATCTCTTCAGTAAAGCAAGCAAGTTCAAAAACGTTATCGCTGCCAAATAGTATAACGGGTTGGCCTGCTCTGGTGCCTTTCCCTCTTCAGTGAATATTCAGTAAAACTTTGAGCTAATGCTCAAAGTTTTATTATTCACCTGACTTTTTAACGTTAATCCATGAGATTTTGTGCGTTGTGTGGCATAAATGTGCTTTGTGGCTCAGTTTATCTGCATCTGCGTATAGGCTAGTTTTTAGATATTTATCAACAGTTAACGATTAATAGGAAGGAATAAAGCATGAAGCCTTTGGTTTACAGTCTGATCGGTTTGTCCCTGGCTGGATGTAGCAAGGGCGTACTGGTATCTATTCCTGAAAACTTACAATCTACCGAATTGCCGGATACCGGTTTCTTAGTAGGTAGCATTGGCGCATCAACTATCTGGCCGTCTACAGGTGAAAACTTAAAAACAACACTGTATTTTAGTCGAGCCGACACAGAGCAAGATATCACTGTTTCTAACAACAATGATTCCAGTGATTTTCGCAGCCCCACGACGACAAGCTCTTTATTTTCTGTCCCCCTGCCGTCAGGAAACTATCTGCTACATACAATTACCTTTATTGGCACTGACGGCCGAAAAACTATCCATACCCAAACCGATAAACGACTGGACTTAACGTTTTCTATCCAGCCAGGTGAAGTCACTTACCTGGGTGAGTTTATTGCCAGCAGTAAAGTGTCCAGAAGTTCACTCTGGAACACTGATTATCCCAACGGAAGGGGTTATCTTACGCATAGCTATGCAATAGAAAGAGACCGTCACTTTTTCTACGAGCGTCACCCTGAACTCTCCGGAAAGCATTTCAACACTGTGACTTTAAAAGTAAGCCATTCTCAGCTCTTAAAATTTCAGCCGCAGTCCGGGCCAGAAAGCTAAACCTTACTTGTAACCTCTTTCCTTTTTAAACAATTATTACCTTTAAATACAATATGTTACTTGCAGCCCTTTGCTCATATTCAGGACAAAAAATTACCACAAAAAAACCACATTGAATGCTTGACATTGTCCAAGACGATACAGGTTCTGGGGTCCGGCCATTTCCCACAGAGTTATGCACAGCTTTTGTGGATAACGATTCGAGATTTAAACATCAAGCGTTTACAGTGTGTACTTTCAAAGCAAACTGGTACAAAAAGGCCAGACGTCGTGTCTGGCCTTCGTGTTCATTATCCGCAATTGGGTTTATTCAATTGCTGAGCATTCTGCATCTTCAATGCTCAAATTCGAGTTCAGACCAAATTGATCAAGATACTGCACTGCTGTTGGGTAGAAACCGGCATTGATTGCATCTTCAATACTGCTTAAATCAATTTTATATGTTTTCAGGCCAATCTCTGTAAGCTCAGTGGGAAGGCAACTGGATGTATCGCCTTCTTTAAAGCAAACTCCCGATGTTTCCGGAATTTTTGCGCAGCCTGAATCAGTCACAGATCCAACAGCATTGACCAGATCATCACGAGTGCCAAAAGGTGCATTCGCAGGTAAATCTACATTGAGATCTTGCAGTTCTGCCCATGTGTGGTAACCATCAGGTACACCGGTCAGGTTGGTCGTGCTGGCACTATGAATCGTAAAGACTTCGACCTTGCCCTCGACCAAATTTTCAATTGTTTCTTCATCACAGCCGGCCAGGGCCAGTAATGAGCATAAAAGTACTGCTGCTCTTGTCATTTTATTATCCTTTGTCGTATCAGGTTGTTGCCGGGAGAGTATCTTCTACAGATGAGCGGAAATCCACTTCTAATCGCGAAACTGATAGCTGGCTGCCATTTTTACAAGGCGATTGATTTGTTACCTGAATGGATTTAAATGTTACCTGTAAGTTGTCGCTTTTATTAACCGCATCTTGCTAGTACCATAGTGAAATGGCTGTCTAATACATTTCGCCAAACGTCAGAGTCGTTATATATCTCCGAATATCATGATGATTTTGCCGAAAGTTTGTACCATTTTATGTGCCAGCATGATTACTCTGTTGAATGAATCTCTTATCAGTTTGATACAAGCGAGTAATATTTTATGGCGCGCAATAACCACTCATCACACTGATATTTCAACTGCCAGAAATGCCCTGCCGAAACAGTCAATAGCTCCCGCTCCGCTTGAAATAAAATCTCCATCACGAATAGCTGTTTAATTTATGTACAAAAAGTATGCTTTATTAGGCATTGCTGCCAGTTTTACTATCTTTTTTTGAATTAACCACTATTGATATTTTTATCTGTCAGATCTTATGGTTAGGCTAGAAATTGTTTATTTCGCTCATCAAAAAAAGGAACCTAAGATGATAAAAACGTCAGTATTAGCACTTGCATTGTCAGCTGTATTTGCTGCACCTGCGATGGCTATTCCTGCTGCAGACCTGGACCAGCTTGGCCAGGGATTGGATGTGACTTACACCGTTTTGGATAACACTCAGGATGACTGGGTCACTTTCCGCGCTAAAATCGATTTCACAAACCAGAGCAGTAAAACATTGCCAGCGACAGGTTGGTCAATTTACTTCAGCCATATCCGTATGGTTGAAAGTGTCTTAACCGACCAGGTGAAAATCAGCCATGTCAATGGTGATATGTTTAAGATCGAGCCAACCGCAAACTTTGTGCCTCTGGCGCCTGGACAATCGCTTGCCATTGAGTTTGACGCTGCAAACTGGCAGGTAGCAAAAACTGACGTTATGCCGAACTGGTATTTTGTGTCTGAAGATCAGGGACAGAACATCACATCACTGATCACCAGCACCAGTAACCGTGTTAATGGTCTGGTACCCACCAAGCCATCAGAAGAACTCCCATTCGTGGCTGATTTTTCAACGCCACAGCAATGGAAACGTTATGGAAGTGCTGCCATAACCGACTTTTACGATCCTTTTACCGCACAAGACAGATACCAGCGTAATGCTGATCTCAATGTCATCAACAATGCCAGCGGCGTTATTCCTACTCCAGCCGAACTGACGCTTGGCACCGGTAATGTCACACTGGACTCGACCTGGGTTATCGTCTATGGCAATGGTTATGAAGATCAGGCTATGTTCCTGGCTAGTCAGTTAGGTGTAACTGCAGTACCCTGGTCGCCCACGACGCAAAAACGTATCAATATGGGCTGGAGCCAGATCAACATCAATGGCGTGCAAAAATGGGAAGAGGCTTACAGCCTTAACGTCGACGCCGCGAACGAGATCATCACCATAGGGGCGGCGGATGCAGCAGGTGCACTGTATGCTTCCCAGTCTTTATTGCAATTAGTCGACGGTAATAAAGTCCCTGAGGTGCAGATTACTGATGCGCCTCGTTTTGCTTACCGTGGTTTTTCCGTTGATGCCGTCCGAAATTTCCGTACTAAAGATGCGATTATTCAGTTGCTCGATCAAATGGCCGCATTCAAACTGAACAAACTCCATCTGCGTCTGGCTGACGACGAAGGCTGGCGCATAGAAATTGCAGGCCTGCCTGAACTGACAGATGTTGGCGCAACACGCTGCCATGATCCGGAAGAGAAAGCCTGTATTTTACCTTTCCTGGGTGCCGGTCCGGATGGTTCACCTGAATCCAACGGCTATTACACTGCCACGGACTATCAGGACATTCTTAGCCATGCCGCAGCCCTGAATATTGAAGTCGTGCCTGAGATCGACATTCCCGGCCATGCACACGCCGCAATCAAGGCGATGGAAGCCCGCTATGATCACTACGCGGCTCAGGGGAACATGGCAGAAGCGAACAAATACCTCCTGACCGACTTTAACGATACCACTCAGTATCTGTCGGTTCAGATGTTCACAGACAACGCCATCAATGTGTGTATGGAATCGTCTTATAACTTTGTTGATGCAGTGGTTAGCGGCCTCGTCAGCCTGCATCAGGGAGTTCAGCCACTCAAAACGTTCCATTTCGGCGGTGACGAGATTGCAGGAGCATGGATTAACTCCCCGGCCTGTCAGGATTTCATTGCCAATAATACTGATGGAGTCAACAGCGTATCGGATCTGAGCCGTTACTTTGTCGAACGTATTTCTGTGATAACTGCCAACTATGGTCTGGATATGGCTGGCTGGGAAGACGGGCTGATGCACGATGGTCAGGTTTATCCTCGCTCACAAATGGCAAACAACCAGCTTTGGGGTAACGCATGGCAGAATATCTGGGAATGGGGTGTCGCGGATCGCGCATATAATCTGGCCAATAACGACTATAAGGTCGTCTATAACCATGCAACCCACCTGTACTTTGACCACCCGTATGAGCCCGATCCAAACGAGCGCGGCTACTACTGGGCACCACGTTTTACCGACACTCGTAAAACCTTTGGTTTCATGCCTGACGACGTCTTCGCCAATGCTGACTTCACTCGCGCTGGTGCACCAATCACCAAAGCAGAAGTGGTTGCTTCGGCGGGTGTGAAAAAGCTGCTCAAGCCTGAGAATGTTCTGGGCCTTCAGGGATCGCTCTGGGCCGAAACAGTCCGTACCGAAGACCAGTTTGAAGGAATGATCTTCCCTCGCGTGCTGGGTTTGGCTGAACGCGCATGGCACACTGCGACATGGGAAGCTAATGACAACGCAGGCATTGCACTGGATGAAACCGGACGCAACGCCGATTACAACCATTTCGCCAACCTGCTGGGCCAGAAAGTGCTGCCTAAACTGGAGCAAGCTGGTATCGCGTTTAACCTGCCGGTTCCAGGCGGTGTTATTGAGAATGGTGTACTTCAAGCTAATTCGACTTTCCCGGGTCTGACTATTGAGTACTCTACAGATCAAGGCACGAGCTGGCAGTCGTACGACCATCTCAACCCACCCGCTGTCGCGGCAGGTGCCCAACTGAGAACCGTTTCAGGTCAGCGAACCAGCCGGGTAACAACGGTTAACTAAGACCATACAACCGACACACAGAGCTCCTTCGGGAGCTCTGTTTCATTTCAATGCTGACGATCTGGCTCTAATCTTATTCTGACCATACCGCCAGTTCATTACCGCTTGGTTCAGTGAAGTGAAAACGCCTGCCGCCCGGAAAAGAAAAAACAGGTTTCACAATCACCCCACCCGCAGCGATCACAGCCTGTTCGGTGGCTTCTAAATTATCGCTGTAAATAACAATCAGCGCGGCACCTTTCTCAACCTGAGAAGACAATGGCGCGGCATAAAATCCCCCATCCAGCCCCTGTTCTGAAAATGCGGCGTATTCATCACCATAATCCATGAATGACCAGCCAAAAACGCGCTCAAAAAATGCCTTTGTATTGGGTATATGACTGGCTGGAAATTCAACATAGTTGATTTGATGGTGCTTTTTCACTGGCTTTGCTCCTTTATAGCTGATTTCAATATACATAATCTACAACGAAATCTTAGCTGAGTTTGCATCGGTCAACTCGCTTGTCATCAAATTGGTGTAATTCTTTTGCTTTCTGAGAAACAACAAGGTTAGAATGACCAGCGCGAAAAAGTGCTTAAATGTATAGCTTCAGCACATCGCATCAGATTTAGAGATACGTTAGTCGGGGAGCCGTAAGGCTGAGACCACACTGTGGGACCCGTTGAACCTGATCCAGTTAATACTGGCGTAGGGAACTAGCAGAATTGCCTGTCACCTTCTCATCCTGACCAGGATGCTCGCGAAGTGAAATCCGGCGACTGTTCGTCACCCCTGCGTAATCAAGCGAAGATTTTGATAGCAAGGGATGCCGATGAACACGTCCACAATAACCAAACTTTCTCAGTCAGATAATCCTGCACGTACTCCAATTACACTGACCATTGCCGGTTCAGACAGCGGTGGCGGAGCGGGCATTCAGGCAGACATTAAAGCGATTTCAGCAACAGGTGGCTATGCCTGTTCCGTCATTACTGCGCTGACGGCGCAAAATACACTGGGTGTATCCGGCATCTTTCCTGTCAGTCCAGCGTTCGTTGAACAGCAATTGGATGCCGTTTTCAGTGATCTCGACATCCGGGCCGTCAAAATAGGTATGCTGAGCGATGCTGGCATCATTCGGGCAGTCGCAAACAAACTTCGCCAGTACCAGCCTGAATTTATCGTTCTGGATCCTGTCATGGTGGCCACCAGCGGGGATCTTTTACTGGAAGAAGACGCTATCAGCACACTGAAAAATGAACTGATACCTTTAGCCACTCTGATAACCCCCAACCTCCCAGAAGCCGTCACACTCACCCGATCGACAGGCCGGCATATCAACACATCAGCCCTGCAGCATACCGATAAAGAACTGCTTATCGAGCAGCTCAAAACCATCAGCAGCAATGCTGTATTGCTGAAAGGCGGACACTGGGAACAGGACTCATTCAGTACCGATTATTTGATCACAACCAGTGACACCGTCACTATCTCAGCCAAGCGCATCGCGACCCGAAACACCCATGGAACAGGGTGCACTTTATCCGCCGCTATCGCCTCCTACCTCGCACAAGGCTGCCCCCTCTCTGAAGCCGTCCATAAAGGTAAAGAGTACCTAACCCAAGCACTGTGCCATGCCGATCAGCTCAGCATTGGTCAGGGACATGGGCCAGTCCATCACTTCTACGCACTTCATCCGTCAAGGAATAAATGATGAATACAGCGAAGCCCTCACCTGACACTCAGCCTCATTGCCTGGGTGTCAGGGTAAAACAGCTGACATTGTCTTTTTCAGGTCAAACTGCCCCTTTATTCAGTCAGCTGGATTTAACACTTCAGGCCGGAGAATGGCATTGTATTCTTGGGCGGAGTGGCTGCGGTAAAACCACACTACTGCGGCTTCTCGCCGATCTGTTACCTCAAGATGTGGCATGGCAGGGCGAACTCTTCACATCGGATGCCCGGAGTATGAGTGATCGCGTCGCCTATATGGCGCAACAGGATCTGCTGCTGCCCTGGTTAAATGTACTCGATAATGTCTGCTTCAGTTTCAGGCTTAAACAAGGTAAAGCCAGTGAAGCCGTGCAGGAGCGTGCAATCCAGCTTCTCCAGCAGGTCGGGTTAGGTGAAAAGCTGCACGCCCGTCCATCACAACTGTCAGGGGGAATGCGACAACGCGTCGCGCTTGTACGCACCTTAATTCAGGACAAGCCACTGGTTCTAATGGATGAGCCGTTTTCCGCCCTGGACGCCGTGACAAGATATAAACTCCAGGATCTCGCCGCTGAGTTGCTGGCTCAGCGTACTGTGCTGCTTATTACCCATGACCCTCAGGAAGCACTAAGGCTGGGTCATCACCTCTTTTTAATGCAAGGCAAACCGGGCCGGTTAACGCGCTTGTCCGTTCCCGAAGGCACACCGCCGAGAGCAATCAATGCAGAGTTGGCTGTAAAACAACAGGCCATTATCGAGCAACTTTCCGGTCTGGGTGAGCGCTATGTCTAAAGAACTCGCAGAGAAACCTGCTGTAGCAATGATGAATATCCGCCCCTTTTTTCATCATTCCCTGAGCCGTCTGGCAATCAGCTCTGTGTTTCTGATCGGTTTCTGGCAAGGTATTGTCAGCCTGTTTCAGCTTCCCGGCTTTATTCTTCCTGAACCGCTCGCCGTATTTCGCAAATTAATTCAGCGCCATGATGTTCTGCTCAGCCATGCCAGTGTCACTATCAGCGAAATTATCCTGGGGTTAGCTTTCGGGCTTGGCATTGGTCTTGTCTGCGCGCTATTGATGCTTCTTTTTAATCCGGTTAAACGCTGGCTGTTACCTCTGCTGATCGCCAGTCAGGCCATTCCCGTTTTTGCTATCGCCCCTATTCTTATGCTCTGGCTGGGCTATGGCATTGCATCCAAAGTGGTGATGGCGGCCATTATTATTTTCTTTCCGGTTACAACTTGTTGTTACGACGGCTTGCGACACACACCTCAGGGCTACTTAGATCTCGCGAAAACAATGAATGCCACAACATGGCAAATGTTGTGGCATATCAGGCTGCCGGCGGCTCTGCCTGCCCTGGCATCGGGTATACGGGTTGCCGTGGTGGTTGCCCCCATTGGCGCTGTTGTCGGTGAATGGGTTGGCGCCAGCGAAGGACTCGGCTACCTGATGCTGCAAGCCAACGCCCGCATGATGATTGATGAAATGTTTGCCGCCTTGCTGATTTTAGCCGGGCTCTCTGTGTCGCTGTATTTTGCGACAGATTACCTGCTTAAACGCGCTATCCCCTGGCTGCCAGAGAATGGCCAGTCACAATAAATTTCGCATTAGATAAGGAAAAAATTAATGACCAACTTACCTGCCCGAAGTGCAATTGCGCTCGCCATTGCCAGTTTTGCCAGCCAGGCTCAGGCAAAAGAAATGACCTTAATGCTGGACTGGTTTGTCAACCCGAATCACGGCCCTATCATTATTGCGCAAAAAAACGGTTTGTTTGAAGAGCAAGGTTTAAACATTAAGATTCAGGAACCCGCAGACCCTTCCATGCCGGCCAAACTGGTCGCAGCAGGAAAAGTGGATTTGGCGATATCTTACCAAACCAGCCTGACGATTGATGTGGCTGCAGGGCTGCCGCTAATCAGAGCGTCAACGTTAATCGCAACGCCGCTGAACACTTTGATGGTACTTGATAATAACAAGATCAATACCATGGCTGATTTGAAAGGGAAAACGATTGGTATCGCCATTGCCGGTAATGAAGAGGCAACCGTCGGCACTATGCTGAAAACAGCAGGCGTCAACTTCACTGACGTTAAAATCGTTAACGTCGGATGGGCACTTTCCTCATCGCTCGCCTCCGGTAAAGTTGACGCTATATGGGGCGGATTACGCAATTTTGAATCTAACCAGCTGGCACTGGAAGGATATAAAGCCAAATCTTTCTTCCCGGAAGAACATGGTGTACCTCCCTACGACGAACTGGTGGTGGTTGCCAATAAAAACCAGTACAACGCAGAAGATCTGAAAAAGTTTAATCTCGCCATAGAGAAAGCCACACAATATCTCATCAACCACCCTGATAAAGCCTGGAAAACTTTCATTTCCTATTCTCCTGACACACTGAATAACGAGTTAAACAAACTGGCCTGGCGCGATACGTTACCTCGCTTTGCTCTCCGCCCTGCTGCCGTGGATCAGGAGCGCTACAACCAGTTCTCCGCGTTTATGTATAAACACAAAATTATCGACAATGCACCGGCAGCAAAAGACTTTGTGCCCGCCTTTTGATTCAGCCTTTACCCGGACTTATTGACAGGGATGGAATAACAGATGAAATATCAAGATTTAATTCAAGCCTGCCAGGATGACTGGCAAGCATACACTCACCACCACTTCGTGGCACAACTGGCACAAGGGTCGTTAGATTCGGCGGCCTATTTACATTATTTGAAACAGGACTTCCTGTTCCTGAAACATTATGCCCGTGCTTATGCCCTTGCCATTTATAAAGCAACGACACTGGAAGAAATGCGCCGTCCTCTGCCCAGTTTACAGGCGCTTATCGGCAGTGAAATGCATCACCATGTGACCTATTGCCAGCAGTGGGGGTTAACTGAGTCTGACATGGAAGCCGAAGCTGAAGATGTAGGAACAGTGGCCTACACACGGTATGTATTAGACACAGGTATGGCCGGTGATCTTACAGATTTATTTACTGCGCTGGCCCCGTGCGCGATCGGCTATGCCATGATTGGCGAAAGGCTGATACAAGATCCAGACACCCGTATTCAGGACAACCCATACGCCAGCTGGATTCAGTTATATGGTGGCGATAGCTTCCAGCAAGATGTGCAAACCAGTATCCGGCACCTGAACAACCTGCTTGAGCCAGTACCACTGTCAAGTCCTCGAGGCCAGCAACTCATCAACATTTTCCGAACGGCCACCCGGATGGAAATTGCTTTCTGGCAACAAGGTCTGGACGCCGTCTAACTCAGTTTGTGGAAGGGATTGGTATCGATCCCTTTTTCATGCACTCGTGTGAAGGATATTCGGTTTCACGACAATTTCTCTTTTAAATTCAGATTACAAGACGGCTGGATTCACAGATCTGGCCTATCTTGTATACATGCTTTGTTTCCGTGAACACACTATTTGCAGGGCAGCAGCATGGCAGCAGAAAGTAAGCAAGTCGCAGTCATCGGACTAGGCCGGTTTGGTATGGCGCTTTGCTATGAACTCAATCAGCAAGGTGCTGAAGTTCTGGCTATCGACATTAATGAAGATCTCGTGCGTAAAGCCGCTGATCATGTCACTCAAGCTATCGTCGCCGATTGCTCTAATGAAGATACAGTTTCTGAGCTCAAACTGGATGATTACGATATCGCTATGGTGGCTATTGGAGATAACGTTAACGCCAGTATTCTGACGACTCTGATTTTGAAAGAATCTGGCGTTAAGCTGGTTTGGGTCAAAGCGAAAGACAGGTATCACGCAAAAATTCTGCATAAGATTGGCGCAGACCGTGTCGTTATGCCGGAAACAGAAATGGGGCAACGCATTGCCCGTATAATGCTTGATACCCGTATTTTCCATTACCTCGAACTGGGCAGCGGACTGGCCATTGCCGAAGTTGTGGTGCTAACCACTATGATGGGACATCCGCTTTCTTCCCACCCCTGCTGCCAGGGACAACACACTCACCTTTTGGCATTAAAACGAGGACCAGAACTTCGCCCTCAGCCTGAGAAAGACACCAGAATGGAAATCGGCGATATTCTGATCATCGCTGGTCCTGAATCAGAACTCAGCGAATTGTTTAAACGCATATGAAGGGCTTTGCTGGCAAAGGCGGGATATTTCACCTTAAAACACCGCATAAGCAATCACCCTGGTCTGAACCTAGAATAATTATTGTCAGCTTTCTTTCAATCCTGCTGCCTGCCTCGGTATTGCTGACATTACCCCTCTTTTCTCAGACAGGATTAAGTTTTGTCGATGCGCTGTTTACCGCAACGTCAGCCATCAGTGTCACAGGGTTAGGCGTTGTCGATACCGGTACGCATTTCACGCACAGTGGAAAAGTGCTGCTGATGATTCTGATGCAGATCGGGGGACTGGGACAGATGACCTTGTCAGCCGTGTTGCTTTACCTGTTCGGCGCGCGACTCAGTCTCAAACAGCAAGCTGTCACTAAAGGCGCTTTAGGACAAGAAAGCTCGATCAATATTCGTCGTCTGGTCATCCTCATCATACTTTTTACGTTAGTTGCTGAAACGGTAGGAACCCTCATTCTGGCTATCAGATGGGTGCCTGAATTTGGTTGGTCCGAAGGGCTTTTTACTGCTGTATTTCATACCATTTCTGCATTTAACAATGCCGGCTTTTCACTGTTTCCTGACAGCATGACAAGGTATCAGAACGATACCCTGCTTCTGATGACTGTCTCTCTGCTGTTTATCTGTGGTGGCCTGGGTTTCACTGTGGTTGCTGACTTGTTCAGGTGGTCAAAAACACGACATCACAAGCTGCGTTTGCATTCTAAACTCATGCTGGTTGCGACCCCGACTCTGCTTTTGTCCGGTACAATGTTGTTCTGGCTACTTGAAAAGAATAATCCCGCCACACTGGGTCACTTACCAACCGGTTTGCAGTGGATGAATGCATTCTTCCAGTCAGCAACCGCCAGAACAGCCGGATTTAACTCTGTGGACATCTCGCACTTTTCGCAACCAGCACTTTTGGTCATGATGGCCTTGATGTTGATTGGCGCCGGGTCGACATCAACAGGCGGGGGGATCAAAGTATCCACTTTCGTCGTGGCTATAGTGGCGACGATCACCTTTCTGCGTCAGCAGAACAATGTTGTACTGTTTAAACGAACAATTGCCTGGAGCACAGTACTCAAATGCCTGGCGATCATTGTTGTCAGCGGCTTAATACTCATACTTGCCATGTTTTTACTAATGCTGACTGAGAAGGCTTCCTTTGATCGGGTAATGTTTGAAACAATTTCTGCTTTCTCAACCGCGGGGTTAAGCGCAGGACTGAGCGGATCACTGTCGGAACCGGGGAAGGTCATTATGGTTGTTGTGATGATAACTGGCCGTATCGGTCCGCTTACGCTGGCTTATCTGCTTGCAAGACCGACGACAACACAACTGAAATACCCGGAAGATAACGTCTATGCGGGTTAATGGTATTTGTTACCTGCCTGATTCTGCAATGTCAGCAGACCAAGCAGCACACTGACGCCGTTATCAACCAGCTCATACTGACGGGCTTTCCCCAATACACGGATACCCTGCATTTGCATCACCAGAAAATGGCTGAATTGCTTCGCATCTGTGCTCATGCTCCATTCGCCCTGTTCCTGCGCGTTTTGAATAGCAGTCTGAAACCGCCCGGCCAGTGTATTGAACAAGACTCCGCCCGTTGCCAGTACAGTCTCATCGCAGTGCGCACGTTCGAGTAAGGCATTTTGCATAAAGCAACCGCAAGTCTGCTCGCGCTGCAATGACGCAAACCGCTTCAGGTAAGCCACAATGTCCTCATACCCTGCATTTTCATGCAGCAGTTTATGAAGTGGAGGAAATGACACTTTCTTCAGGTAATATTCTAATGCTTCACTGAATAAACTCGCTTTATCTGTATAAGTGTTGTAGAGACTGAACCGGTTAATTCCCAGACACTCAACCAGATCCGATACGGATGTATCCGCATAGCCTTTCAGCCAAAAAAGCTCCATGGCCTGAATAAGCTTCTCTTCTCTATCAAAATTTTTGGTCCTAGCCATCTTCTTATCTCTCAGGGTGCTATTTTTGTACTGTCACACTTGACGTAAAGCACTTCAATAACTTAGATTCTATTCTAACTGATCATTCCGTTAAAGGAAAAACCATGAAAATCTATGAACTAGCCCCATCCCCAAGTGCTCGCCGTGTCAGTATTTTCCTTGCGGAAATGGGCATTGACGTTGAACGGATTTCAATTGATATTCGCGGCGGTGAAAACTTATCGGACGCTTTTCAGGCTAAGAGTCAGAATGGACTGATACCTGTTCTTGAACTCGATGACGGCACCACGATTAGCGAGTCCGTCGCCATTTGCCGGTACTTCGATGAAACTCATCCCAGCGAAAATTCATTGTTTGGCAATACCCCGCTGGAAAAAGCGCAAGTGGAAATGTGGCAAAGAATCGTGGAATTGAAGGGCTTGTTTGTTGCCCTGCAAGCTTTCAGAAATATTACCGGCGTCTACAAGGACAGAGAGACCTGTGTGGAATCATGGGGAGAGGTATCACGTCAGCGGTTAATCGCATTTCTGCCTGTACTGGATAAACGGCTGTCTGAGTCGGCGTTTGTTGCCGGAGAGAGATTTTCCATTGCCGACATTACGGCATTCGTTATGTGTCACTTCATGGAAAAATTACATATTACCGTGGATGGTTCCCTACCGCACATACAGGCCTGGTTGCAGGCAGTGAGCCAGCGGCCTTCTGTGAGCCAGCAATAAGAGACGGTTATCATTGGGCTTTCTGCCGCCAGCACAACTAACGTACAAGTCAGCATCACTTGGAAAGAGTTGAAATCGACGTATGAGAACGTACCTGTTCTTATGCCGAGCAATGAGTGGCGAAGTGCCACTCATTGCTCGTCAGCAGGTTCATTCCCCGCGCTGCCACCACTGCGGTACTATTGTACAGTTGGCTGTTTCACTCGACAGCCAGCAGAGCTCACCTTCGATGGTTAGCTGGAGCTGCATGGTTCGTTCTACCATGCCTTCCAGGCATTCGAGTACGTCATCTTCAATGAAAACCACGGATACATTTTTTAATTGGGCCGCCTTGGATTTCATCGACTGCCACCAGACAGGGGCAGCGTTATCACCATAAGCGTAAATCACAACCTGATCTGCTTTCTGCGAGGCACGGCGAAGCCTTTTTTCATCAGGCAACCCGAGTTCGAGCCAAAGCTCAATGCCGTCATGCAGGTTTTTTACCCATAGATCGGGTTCATCTGTGTCACATAAGCCTTTTGTAAAAACCAACGCCTCATCGGCATGTAAACCCCACGCCACTAAACGCAGCATTAAGCGTTGCAACGTTTCTGAAGGATGGCAGGCCAGCGTATGCGAACCGTCGAGATAACGACCCCGATCGAGATCGGCGACATTGATATGTGCTTTGTAAATGGTGGCTTTCAGAGCCATATTTGGGCTTCTCAGTAAAAATCAAAATGAAATATTCAGTATCGCAATGCTGCAAAGCGTTGATTCATCGCTTCAAGGGCATTGGCAACCTGTTGACATTCCAATGTTACACGTTCATCAGAGAATTCACTAAACCCATTTACATAATATTCTTGCGAATTGGCCAGTTTCGATTGCCAGGCAATCAAATCGACTTTAGGTAGTTGCTTTTTCACTACTAATCGCCCGGCCTGAATATATTCTAAGGCAAGGCGGGAATATTCAATGTATTGATGATTAACCTGCGTTCGCGTTTGTTCCATGCTCCGAGTGCATGCTTGCAACACTGCGTCTTTTAACATAAAAGTCGTGTACAAATTGATTAAACGTTGTGCATTTTCGCTCAGTGGCTGGCCAGGTACCGGATGTGCGGTAATACCTGCCGCATAGGAAGGAACAGTAATGGTTGCCGTCAGCAGGCTGACGCCCAGCAATCTATGATAAATCCATGATGATTTCACGAAAATCCCCTACTTCTACGCAATGACAATAATCTCGGCACGCTCTTTTAATCAGAGCGCACCAACAAAGTAGTCGGGGAATAGCTCAGCAATGGCGATTTTTTCAGCAGCCAGCGCCTCTTTCGTCGATTTAGGCAATTGCTTTATTTTATATTCAAGCTGCATCGCATTGCGTTTATCCCCAACCCGTGAGTACCAGGCAAGTGTCAAGGGGCCTTTTCCTTTAAGGAAACGCGCCCCTTTCTTACCGGATTGGTGTTCGGAGTAACGACGGAAAACATCCGTCGTTACTCCACAATATAGGCGATTACAGCGTGTACGTATTAAATAGACAGACCAGATTGGTGCAGGATCACGCTTATTCACATAACTCTCTGATTTTATCTTTCAGTGCTGATACTTCTTCTCTCAATGCGACAACTTCGCTCTCCAGCAACGCTAGCCTGTCTTCTACAACATCACTGTATGAACTGTCCGACACATGATCAACGCTGTCTGCGACATCGGAAGAGACACCCACAAAGTCATCACCACTAAACAGGTGCATGTATCGGCTATCGCGCTTCCCGGCTTCACGTGGCAACCTGTGTACAAAAGGCCCTTTACCACCTTCAGCCAGCGCAGTAAGCACATTCTCAGCTTCCTTCACATCAGCAAAGTGGCATAAGCGATTAGTGCGGGTGCGAATTTCTCCTGCCGTCTGCGGACCTCTCAACAGCAACACACAGATAATGCCCTTTTCTTGTTCAGAGAACTGCAGTGTGCTGAATTCAGTATTGCAAAATCGGTGCTGGTATTTAGCCACACGGCTGCCAAACCCTGTTATTTCCTGAATTAAACGCTTTGATTTCAGACTCTCAAGCGTGTCCATGACCACTGCTTCATCAAGCGACATGACAGGGTCACGATTGCTTTTTTGATTGCAGGCAGTCGTAAGCGCATTCAGGGTTAATGGATACTGATCCGGTGTTGTGACTTCTTTTTCCAGCAGACAGCCAATCACTCGGGCTTCAATGTGGGTAAGAGACATATCCATACTTTTTATCCTTTCTTCTTATCAATATCTGGCAACTATGCCGACAGGCATGATGTGAAGAGAGATTAGCATGGTCAAATAATCCGACAAGCGGAAACGTCGCCATCAGGTCAGATGGTGACCAGAGTCAATGTGTTAGCCGTTGCATGATCAGGTAAATTCAGCGGCAATGTAACAATTTCGGCCTTGCTCTTTTGCCTGATAAAGAACTTTATCAACAATTTGATAAACATATTCAGGTGACTCCAGCCCGGTTGGCGTCCAGGAAGCCATACCCTGGCTGACTGTGATTATCTTTGCTGTCGGGGAATACTGATGCGGAATTTCCAAACTTTCTATACATTGTTTCAGCCGTTCGCATTCTTTCACTGCCCGAGACTGCTCACAATGACTCAATAAAACAACAAACTCTTCACCGCCATAACGGGCAACCAGCTCACCTGCCCGGCTAAAGTTGTCTTTAAGCTCTTTCGCAACTAACTGCAGACAGCGATCGCCTTCTAAATGCCCATAGTGGTCGTTATAAGATTTGAAGTGATCGACATCGATCATAATCATGGTCAGCGCTTGATTATTTCGGCCATGCAGCGCAATAAATTCGGCCAGTTTCTGATCGAGGTACCGGCGATTAGCAATCTTAGTCAGCCCGTCTTCATTAACTTGTTCAGACAGTTTTTCATTTGCCAGCCTGAGTTGTTCAGACGCTGATTTCAACTGATGCCGCATATTCGCAATACGTTGCATAGCTTTGAGTTTCGAGACCAGTACGGTTTTATCGACTGGCTTCACCAAGTAATCATCTCCCCCCATGTCAATGGCTTTTGCAATCATTTCAGGTTCTTCATGACCACTCAAAAAAATAATCGGCACCCATTCGGTATGCTGAATACGAAGCTGCCTGACAACCTCCACCCCATCCATATCGGGCATGCTGATATCCATCAGTACCAGATCAGGTTCAAAAGCAGGATAGCGCGCAATCGCTTCGACACCAGACCCAACGGCTTCCACGCTATGGCCAAGTCGTTGCAAACGTATTGCCAATTGCAGGCGCTCAACCTGAACATCATCCACCAGCAATATCCGCATTGCATCCATCAGGTTATCCTATTGAATTTATTTAGCATTGGCTTTATCCATTTATAGCACACAGAGTTGGCTGCGTGATTTATCATTACTCAACACCGGTCACAACCTCTCAATTTACTTCCGCATCTGTGCTTGCCAGTTTTGGCCTTAACATCACATTGTAAATACCTTGGTCAGTATCTCTACATCCAACAGGAAAAAGTCATCTATATTGACTTTTGGTGCCATGTCATTAGGATTCGCTTCCTTTACTTTTTACATGCTTAGGAATTTGTATGTCTGAGATTGAAAAACAAGACCTGGATCAGGTTGAAAACACAGAATATACACTGGACGATTGTTCACCTGAACTGCGTCAGGTTGTTGAATTCGAAAAAGTGCCTGACGAACTGCTCAACATGCTGATCAATGTGTATAAAGTCTCAGAGACGACATCACGTGAAGCGTGGGATGAGCTGCCTGGCAGCGCGCAAAATATTTTAGACAACTTTGAACAATTTCATGCGCTTGTTGCATTAAGCCAAAGCTATGCCGGTGTTGATTTTCTGACCGAAATGCAAGAAACACAGTTGCCGGATCACATGAGCGAAGAAGAGCAAAGTGAATACAAAGCAGTGCTTCTTGATAAAGTGCTGCGCAATTGTGTTAAAGACCTGTGCAAGCAATTAAAACAGGCTCGCCGTCATCCGCCAATGAAAAAAGAGTTCCAAGCTATTTTCAATCAGTAACATTCAGGGAGCATCATGCTCCCTGCCCTTTCCTGTTCTCCCAGAAAGTGCAAAACTGACGGCCATCAACAGCCTTATCAATCGAACGTTGTTTATATGAGTTCTTGAGATAACCGACTCTTTGCTTATACTTATTGCTTTTATGGCAGATATTTATCTCATATGACTGTTCATTTATCCAAACTGACCCGACGTCCGTTGTTACTTCTCCTGGGGTTGATCGTATCCGGTTGTGCAACCTATGCCGGGTTTAATCTCGACCAGATGTACGGCAAGCCTGCGCCTCAGAAAAGAATTCTGCCTGCTGAAACAAGCCTGGCTCAACGGTATCTCAATGAAGTCAAACCTTTGGTGGAGAATCGCTGCGTAGTTTGCCATGCCTGTTACGATGCGCCCTGCCAGTTAAAAATGTCCTCCGCCGAAGGCATAAACAGAGGGGCAAACAAAGAAAAAGTCTATCAGGGCACCCGTCTGATTGCTGCTAACACAACCCGTATGTTCGTGGACGCCCACAGCACTGAAGAATGGCGCAGGAAAGGATTTACAGCAGTACTTAACGAAAGAGTGCAAAGCTCAGAGGCCAATACGCAGCTCAGTGTAATCTCCAGAATGTTAATGCTGAAACAAACCCATCCCCTGCCTGATGAGCAGGTACTGTCTGGCAACTGGGATTTCTCCCTGGACAGAAATGAGCAATGTCCGACCATTGAAGAAATGTCAGCTTACGAGCAGAGTTATCCTCTATGGGGCATGCCGTACGGGCTACCTAAGCTAGCAGATGATGAAAACCAGATTCTTATGGACTGGATTGCTGCCGGTGCGCCGATGGCAACGCAATATGAGACGCCTCAGGCAGTAAAACCTCAAATAACGGAGTGGGAAGCTTTTCTCAATGCAGATGATTTAAAACATCAGCTTACCGCGCGCTATCTGTATGAGCACTGGTTTGTTTCGCATCTCTATTTTCCCGATGCTGAGCAATCAGCTGAGCACCCCCCATTTTTCAGGATTGTACGTTCACGCACAGCACCAGGAAAACCGGTAGATATCATAGCCACCCGTCGTCCCTTTGATGATCCTGGCGTTAAGCGCGTTTATTATCGAATCCTGCCGGTTCGGGAAACCATTATAGACAAAACCCATATGCCATTTGCCCTTACCGGCGAACGTATGGCTCGCCTGAAAGCACACTTCATTAAACCAGACTATACAGTGAGCGCCTTGCCCGGTTATACCCCGGAGCTTGCTGCTAACCCCTTGCTCGCCTTTGAGCAGTTGCCTGTTGGTGCCCGTTACCGGTATATGATCGACAATGCTCAGCACACTATCATGGGGTTTATCAAAGGTCCTGTCTGTCGGGGTCAATTAGCTCTGAATGTCATCAATGACAGGTTCTGGGTTGTCTTCGTCGATCCAGATATCGCTGACTCACCGCAAGTGGCAGCCTTTTATGCCACTCAGGCCGATAATCTTCGCTTGCCGGCAGAGAAAAACAGCACCACCCTGCCACTGCATAATTGGGTGACATACTCAAAGCAACAAGGACGGTTTCTTAAGGCAAAAAATGCCTATCTCAATGATGCTTTGAAAAATGGCCAGCATCTGACGACCGATTTGATCTGGAATGGAGATGGCACCAACGACAATGCTGCCCTTACTATTTTCCGCCATTTTGACAGCGCAACCGTAGTTAAAGGCTTGGTGGGTGAACAACCCAAAACCGCTTGGGTGCTTGACTATTCACTGATTGAGCGTATCCATTATCTTCTCGTTGCCGGGTTTGATGTGTACGGCAATTTTGGCCACCAGTTACTGACCAGGATGTATATGGATTTCCTGCGTATGGAAGGTGAGTCAAACTTCCTGTCGCTCCTCCCTCCTGCAACGCGTCGTGCGGAACTTGCCAACTGGTATCAGGATTCGAACCAGAGCCTGTTGCATTATCTTGAAGGTGATATCAACGACTTCTCACAGCCGTCGGGTATTGAGTATAAAACGTCAAATCCCAAAGCCGAGCTGTTGGGAATGCTGCAGACCAAGCTCAAAGATGTCGATCAGAATAACACCCGTTATTCACTGGACAATGTGCAACTCAGTAAAGTGAGTCTCAATCAGTTACGTGCTTTAGCCCGGATACAAGGTCGCCAGGCCACGCTATTTCCTGAACTGACCTTTATCATGATTGAGCCAGCAGAGCCAAATACACCACCGCAGTTGCTGACCCTTGTGCGTAACAGCGCGCACAAAAACATTTCAAGTCTGTTCGACGAGGAGAAAAACCGATTACCGTCTAACGATAATCTGACACTGGTTAACGGTTTGCTTGGCAGTTATCCAAGCGCTTTCTGGCATATCAGAGAAACCGATCTGCCGGATATTGTTTCGCAAGCGAAGAGAATCTACAGTGAGCAGGATTACCGGGCACTGTTGAATAACGTCGCCGTACGTCGAACTAATCCTGCCTTCTGGGCATTCAGCGATAAGTTAAATCAAATCAATCGCCAGTACAGGCCAATTGAAAGTGGCTTGCTGGACTATAACCGCCTGGAAAACCGTTAATTCAATACGGTTTCTGAACCGGCCCAAGTGAAGCGCCCTAACGTTGATCCACAACGCTGCAGGCTCACTTCACCTGGGCCGGTTTTTCTTGTTGAAGCCTGAAATGGTACACTCACCCTACAGGGGCAAAGATCCCATATTAAGCAATGTAAGCAGAGAATTATCATGCAAGGTACATTAAGTAAAATGCGTTCATCGCTTGGCGATGTCGTCAGTTATCAACTGCTGGTTGGAGACCAAACCCTCGACCTGAACCCGTTGATTGGTCAGCACCTGCAACTCACGTTCAGCGGCAATATTTTCTGTGATGCCTGCGGAAGAAAGACGAAAAAGAGCTATTCGCAAGGCCATTGCTTTCCGTGTATGAAAAAACTGGCTCGCTGTGACATGTGTGTAATGAAGCCTGAAACCTGCCACTATGCGCAAGGCACATGCCGGGAGCCTGAATGGGGTGATTCACACTGTATGGTGCCTCACTATGTTTACCTGTCCAATACTTCAGGCCTTAAAGTTGGGATCACCCGTCATAGCCAAATTCCGACCCGTTGGATTGATCAGGGGGCCACACAGGCTTTACCTATACTAAAAGTGAAAAACCGTCATCTTTCCGGGTTAGCTGAAGTTGCCTTAGCTGAATTTATTGCCGATAAAACCAACTGGCGAGCAATGCTGAAAGGAGATGCAGCGTCGATCGATTTGACCGCGGAAGCAGAAAAACTGCTGCCAGCGATTGAGGAAAAGCTACAGAATTTGTTACTGCATTTTGGAGCAGATTCCATTGAACGTCTTAATCAGGACATAGTCGAGATTGCTTACCCGGTGAGCTTGTATCCAAAGAAAATACAGTCGCACAATTTCGACAAAGAACCTGTTGTTGAAGGGATTTTACTTGGTATCAAAGGGCAATATCTGATATTCGACACTGGTGTTATCAATGTGCGTAAATTCACCAGCTATGAAGTCTCAGTTCAGACAAGATCTGCGTAATCGCACTGAGCCAGGCAGTTTATGGTATGGCTGCCTGGCTCACTGTCATCAAGACTGTGTCTAACCGCACATCTTCATTTCTTCTTTTTAGGCTGAACAAAGTCACGGGTTGAATCGACAATCGCCACGTCTTTTGTGAAATTCTCACCAAGCACAACATCTTTGCCTTCCACTAATGCAAAATCGGTTAGTGCGTTAAGATCACCCAGAATGGTTCTTACCTGGACAATGGCTGATTTAGTGTCCTCTTTTCCCGACCACCGGGTCACGGGTAATTCGAAGTCCATACCGCGAGCAGTAAATTTGACCCATTCATTGCCATCACGCTCGAAAGGAACCAGTGAGGTCACACCAAGAGTCGATGCTTTTTGTTCCTGGTTAATCCGTACTTTCACGAACTGCTTTGCCGGACTCAGCCACACCCACTCGTGCTGACCCAGGATCAACTTGCCATCGCGCGTTTTCACTTTCTTTGGCTGCGCCTTAACGGCAGGGGGCTGAGTGTTAGCTGTTTGAGGCGTGGTTTCCGCAGGCGTGACAACAACCGGTGCGGACGGAACCACCTTAGCTGATTCAGATTGCTTCTCCGGCACTGACGTTATGGATTTATCAGTTTGAGCCACGTCCACACTCTGATCTGAGGTCTGAGTCGAAGGAGAAGACACACAACCCGACAGAAGAGATATTACAAACAAAAAGAGCAATTTTTTCATACGGCTGCCACTAAAGGTCGAGAATACGCGCATATTGTAAACAATTTGGCGACATCTCTCAAAATATCCTGCCAGTCCTTTTAGATAAGACATGGTATTCCTGCAGTTTATACATGAAGCTTTGCTCATCATACCAGCCGATATTTGATGCATGTTTTGCATCGTCCCAGAGGCTTAAATACCAGCGCCGCATTTCATAACCTTCGGCAAGGGGATATTTCGCCACATAACGAGCAATGAGATCCAATTCAGGACGAATATCATTTAAATGGAACACATCAAACTCCCGATGCTTTATGCCGGCATCGGCAGGATCAAGAATTGCCGCCACTTTAAACGTCTTTGCATCAAAAAGGACATTCGCTAAATGACAATCATCATGCACAAAAGATGGCTTTTCATTCATGGGTTCCAATACATGCTGACGGTCATCCCAGAGTTTTTCGAAATGATTTTTCAGCTCCGCTGAGAAAGGGGATTCTCTGTCTAATACGTACTGAAATACCGGGTCCATCCATATTTCAAATGCAGGTATTATCTGGGAATCATACTTATTCTCTGCTATTTCAAACCCCTCATCATGGGGTTGATTGTGCATATTAATAAGAATGTCTGTAAAATGTTCAGAAAATACCTTCAGTGCATGTGCTTCATTCGGTAGTTCATTTGCCGGGACACCCTCCACCCACTCCATAACAATAAATTCATGCCCTTCTTCACAGCCAAAAAATAAAATTTCAGGCACTTTACAATCGACCATTGATCTTAAGCGATTAAGAGAATTAATTTCCTGACTCAGCCGGCCAGCCTGCCGGCAAAATTTGATAACCACTCGTCGTTTCTCTGTAGCAAGAAATGCAACCCAACCATAAAAAGTAGATTGCAGGTTACAAAAATCAGGGCAACTGCTAAACAGAGCACGAAAAGCGTTAACCGCAATTCTGTTAAGTTGAGGTTCTTGCATAGATATCCTTTCTTATAGCCACATCAATAAATAGCTAATCTGCAAGCTCTAAATACATCGAAAAATCAAATGTAATCATTCGATTTTGTAGAAAAATGATCAGATATAAAAGCCATTAAGCTTAACTTCGCGATATATCCCCCAAAAAAGGTAAAAGTATGGCTAATAATTATAAAAAGGAAATAATCTCTAATTACGATGAGAATCAATGGCAATACCCATACAATCTGACAGGGCTTTAAGTTGTGCATCATCATCCAAATGTATTGACCATTGCACGCCACTCCCTGTTGCTGTAATGATATTTGGTTGTCTTAGCAACCGGATATCATCGGCCCTTGCCTGCAAAGTCACTTTACCCGTCCCTTCAAGACGAATAACCAACTCATGCTGATTAGCTACAATCCTACCCTGGCTGAATGTCAGAATCATGCTTCGTCCTTCTTTTTATGTTTTAGTACCGCCATAGTTAACCGGCTTGTACACACAAGATTATCCCGCTCATCGGTGATAGTAATTTGCCAGACTTGAGTCGTTGCCCCTAGGTGTACAGGGCTGGCCGTTCCTTTAACAAAGCCAGTACGAACAACACGTACATGATTGGCATTGATATCAAGACCCACACAGTACTTATTGTCACTGACACACATGTTAGCAGCAATCGACCCCAGAGTTTCAGCCAGAACGACCGATGCTCCACCATGCAACATACCAAAAGGCTGGTGAGTTCTTGAATCTACTGGCATTATTGCCGTCAAGCTATTGTCATCAAAGGCACTGTATTCGATGCCGAGGTGTTGAACCAGGGTGTTCACTGAGGTTTGATTTAAGTCGTTGAGATCAAATTTCTTTTGCCAAATCGACATTGCGATTCCTTATAACAAGCTAGACTGCGCCAGCATAACATCTATATAAATGGCTGATAAGCGATGTACAGGATGGCATATACTAAAAAGCGAGGAGTGAGAACTATGATTGCATTTCGCCATTTACCCGTTACCAGTTTGCTGGCAAGTGCGTTACTGCTGGCTGCTTGCAGTAATTCACCCACTGGCCGGCAACAGGTACTGCTATTCTCTGAACAGGACATGTCGCAACTGGGCGCACAGTCATTTGAAGAGATGAAAACAAAGGAAAAGATCAATACTGATCCTCAGGTTAACACCTATGTTCAGTGTGTCACTCGCGCTTTAACTGCATCGCTTGGCCGCCAGCCAGAAGCACCAAGCTGGGAAGTGGTGGTATTCGACAGTGATCAGGTGAACGCCTTCGCGCTGCCCGGCGGAAAAATCGGCGTGTATACCGGCCTGCTGAAAGTCGCAAAGAATCAGGATCAACTCGCAACAGTTATCGGCCATGAGATTGGTCACGTCCTTGCCAAACACAGCAATGAGCGCTTGTCCCGCTCACAGTTAGCCAACCTTGGTTTGCAAATTTCCAGTATCGCCCTCGGTGGCACTGAGTATCAGGAAATGGCCATGGCCGGGCTCGGGCTTGGTGTACAGTACGGCATTCTGATGCCTTATGGCCGTGCGCAGGAATCGGAGTCCGATATCATTGGGCTGCGAATGATGTCACAAGCCGGTTTCGATCCGAATCAGAGCGTGGCGCTTTGGCAAAACATGAGCAAAGCCAGCGGCGGCGGGCAACCTCCGGAAATACTGTCAACCCACCCTTCCCATGCATCACGTATTGATGATTTACGGCGTGAAATCGGCCGTTTGCCCGTTTCAACGGCAACACATCCCAACTGTAAAGCACCAGTCTAACTATCAAGGCATCGCAAATAGCGATGCCTTTCTGTACTGACGGCTTACAGATATCAACAATCAGCAATTATTTTCTTAAAGTGCGTTCCATGCATCGCCTGCTGCCCAACCCGTGCCAGGAGCATACGGTCCCCCTGAATTACACCAGTTGCTGTTCGGGTAGGGCCGGCACTGATATCTCATCCCATCGGTCCCCAAAACAATAGTGCCTGCACCATATTGGCCCAGCCCCTCAGGATAAGCGTAATCGTAACTGCCTCCGTTCTGGCTGCCATCAGCGCTGAGTACAGATGCCTGGACCACCGCCTCAATTGCGGATTGAGAGTGATGAGCAATAAGAGACAACGTCACTTTCGCATTTCCGGGTGTACCCGCCCCGAATTCTACCAGCACACTACAGCTTTGGTGCTGATTCAAAGAAGCCGAGGAACAAGTATCACTGACAATAACAGCTTGCTCAGCAACCCCCGCCTCCAATATATTCACACGTGTAATGTTTGCTTGGGCCAAGCCTGTATTTTTAAATGTAAAAGCATGGCTTACCCGCTCGCCTACAGTGAAATCAGCCAAGTTTGTAATTGCATCATAAGCCAGTGAAGGGGTATCAACCTGACCGCCAATCACACTGTCAACCCACTCTCTTAGCGCAGCAATATCAGTATAAACACCATACTGACCTGGTCTCGCACATCCAATCCCCCAACTAACAATTCCCAATTGAATTATTTGATTATTGTGTTTCACAATAATGGGACCGCCACTGTCGCCCTGGCATGAATCTTTTTGGCCTTGCGGATAGCCGGCACAAAAGTTGTCGATGCCGACATTCTGATAACTGCCCCCACTTTGTTGGCAAACGTGATCACTGACGAGAGGCACTGTCACTTCTTGCAAGATTGTCGGGCTGATGCCGCCTTCCGAGAGCCGTCCGACGCCAGCAACTCTCAAATCATCACCTTCAATCACATATTGATGCAAACTGCCCGTAGCAATATCAACCGCAGGCGCATTCACATCATTATCCAGCTTAAGCACTGCGATATCATAGCTTAATGTACTGCGAACGTACTGAGGATGAATATGAATCTGGCTGACATTAGCACGAAGTCCATCCGTGCCATTATATTGATGTGCCCCAACTTTTACCGCTAAATCCCCCGGCAAATCGCCATCAACGCAATGCGCCGCCGTTAATACGTATCCGCCACCTAAATAACTTGCCCCGCAAAATGATCTGTTACTAAAGCGACTAGTTATCTGCGTAAAGAAGCGCCAGTCCTGGCTGATTGCATCAACGCCCCCTACAATTCTCGGTTCATATACTCGCTCAGAACCAGGATCGACAGCGGCAGAATATGCAGGAAACACCGTAAAAGCGTATAACGCTGTTAGTGTGAAAGTGACTTTCCATTTGTTCATAAGTAATCCTCAATTTACGTTTTTCACCAAAAAGCGTACCAAGTTGCATACAGTGATGACGTTGATGGATTACAGCATTTAATGCTTGTGCCTTATTGCACTTCTGGAATTGATGTTCAAGCTAAAATGTAATTGAGCGATAATGCACTAATTTATTTCCTTCATTAATCACATTACTTTTCCCATTTAAAGAAAAAGCCTTCGGCTAGCGAAGGCTTTCAATGGAAATAATTTATTTAACTATTTGGCACTACTGGCTGACATACCAGGCATATAAGCTTCTACCCGCCGGTTTTGCGCTCGTCCTTCTTCAGTGTTGTTCGTTGCAATAGGATCCCGCTCGCCAAATCCTTTAATCTCAATTCTGTCCATACCAATACTGAAGTAGCCCGCCAGATAGCCAGCGACTGCTGCTGCCCGTTCTTCAGACAGTTTCTGATTATAAGCCGATGTACCTGAAGCATCTGTGTGGCCAATTACCTGAAGTTTACTGTCAGGATAATTCACTAAACGATCGGCAATGGGTTGCAGGCGCGTGATATCTTCTTGCGTTAACTGACTACTGTCAAAGTTAAACGGCAATGCCACCCGAAGTGGCTGGATAGTCGCAGCAGGTAAAGGCGCGGGCTCTGGCAGCGGAGCCGCCTCTTCAACAACTGCCGCGGCCGCTGGTGCTCCCCAGTGATAAACCAGGCTCAAACCGTAGAAATGAATATCTGCCTTACCAGGCTCACTGCGCCCAACCTGATTGTAATATTGATATTCTAAGCGTGTTGATACGTTGGGATTCATATAAAACTCAGCCCCAACCCCTGCAGTGCCCGATGTACCACTATCATCTGCACCATTTACCGTGTTATCGACATTAAAGAAAAAACCGCCCGCTTTGGCATACAAGTCAACAACATCTGTTACAGGCCATGTCAGCTTGGCAACTAAATCCAAACCATAAGCTTCAAAGCCACCACTGCCTAAATCATAATCGGCTTCACCAAGGTAGGTGTAACCACCCTCTAAACCAACCGAAGGAGAGAACTGATATCCCAGAAAAACGCCTCCACCCCAGTCATCTTGCCCGTAATCACTTTTCTGGCCATCAATAGCACCATCAAAATTGTTGAAATGTGTGCCACCCACTCGGGCGCCGAAATACCACGGATTCTCTGTCGCGGCGACAACTGAACCAGACAAAAAAATCGCCAACGGAACAAATTTGATTATTCGAATCATAAAATTTTCCTTGTTATTAGTTCACCACTACCTCTAAGGGTTTAGTCAGGAATGTCAATTTTGGCAAGGTTATAAGCAGGTTATAGCGCGCCTATATCTTTATTAAGACATTCAGCTGAAGCGATTTTTAAGCATAATCTGTGACAAAAACCCTAAAATGGGTCTTTCTTGGTCATTCAAGTCAAAAAAATACCACTGACAGCAGGTAAATCCGCAAGGTGTCGGGTCAGGCTTTTATCAATCATGCAGATTGGCAACTTAACCCTTAATATGCACCTACACGCACAACATTTACATTGTAAATTCACACTGACAGAAAAATGAACAATCAATGAGTTTGTTTATGTTCACTGTTTCAAACGGAGCGCCAGACAAGTAAAATGTCCGGCATGAGAACTAATTACAAAAATGTTGAATTTACCGCTGATGACAACTGAAACTGGCACAAACAAACCTTTTAGCCATCTGAAAATTGGGGTTATTGGCGGCGGAATGGCAGGTTCTACCATTGCACTTCGGCTTGCCGAGCAAGGTTTCTCTGTCAATCTTTTCGAGGAAGGGCCAAGCCTGGTTAATGGTCCTCCTATCTGCCACTTACACGCAGGTGGCAATCTGTATCGTGACATTTCAGATGAGCAGTGTCTCCAACTGCTGACACAGTCTGTCGATACGTTAAGAGTCTATAAACACAGCGCTAATATTCGCCCCACAGTCATCGCGGTTCCGAAACAGGATCCCGGCCATCCCGACTTATTGCTTCCCCGGCTGACTTTGCTTGAACAACACTATAAAGCCTTGGTTCAGATTGATGCAGCAAATGCGGTATTGGGCGAGCCGGATGATTATTTCCGTCTCTATTATCGCGAAGATCTGGAAAGACTGGCTCAACGTGAAATGCCCGACCGTGCGACAGCGCCTGACGATTGGATGGTTCCGGTCGCAAAACACCTTGACCTGGATAATTTCAAATTCCCCATCGTACTTGTTCAGGAGTACGGCGTAAGTGTTTTTCGTTTAGCCGCCACTGTCACTCTGGGACTGGATGCGCTTCCCAGCAGCCAGGTCAGAACACATACCAAAGTCACCCATATAGAGCAGGATAGTCAGACCCATAAATGGCAAATTACTTACCGTTCTCTGGGTGAAGACAGTAGCGTTTACAACAGCCACAAAGAGGAAGTGGACTATCTGATCAATGCGTGCGGTTACCGAACCGGTACCTTAGACGATATGGCGCATTATAAACGTAAACGTTTAGTCGAATTTAAAGCGGCCTATGTTACCCGGTGGGAAGACAGCAAAGCAGAATGGCCTGAAATTATTTTCCATGGTCAGCGTGGCACCCCGCTGGGAATGGCTCAGCTTACTCCCTACCCGGACGGCTACTTCCAATTACACGGCATGACAGAAGACATCACGCTCTTCAAAGACGGCCTGGTCAGCAGCACTGAACACAGTGCTCAACCTGTTTTAAATCCGCTATACAAAAATATGCTGAGAAACGGCTGGCAGCCCAGTGATATAGAGCAACGAACGCACAGGGCCATCGCGCATATTGCCAAACATCTGCCAGCGTATAAAACAGCCAGTGTCGGCGGCCCGCCACTGTTTGGGGCGCAACAGATTCCGGGAGACGATCCCTCTCTTCGCGCTGCCGATGTCTCGTTTGATGGATACCGCTATGCCCGCACCGAGATCGTTAAAGCGTCCTCTGCATTAACCGCCGCAGAGATCATCATTAAAAAGCTGGTAGAAGACGGATTGATTACCGCTGAACAAAGCGGCCTGACATTGCCTCTGGAAGCTCGCTTTACAGTGACGCAGCAGCTTAGCGCTGCCACTATCACCAAAAAAGCCGAGGTATTAGCGAGCGCTCGTCAGTTTCCAGTTGCTCTAGCTTTGCCGGTTGGCTAAACCTTATCTGGCGGCACAGTGAAAACCAGACAACAACAGCTCCGGTGTCTTCTTGATGCCGGTTTTATTCAGGCAGAATTGACAGGTCATTGTAGTCAGGCGGAAAAAATACGGCCAGCCAAATGGTATTCGCGCCGGGAGCCGTCCAGCTGACCCGGTGACGGCAGTGTGCAGGAAGGTAGATACTCTGGCCTTCACGTAACCGAACGGGCAAACGGCCATCATCGAATGCCAGCTCGGCGGCACCCTGAATGACCATCACCCATTCATCTTCATTTTGATCGTACCACTCGTCAGGTGGTGTTTGGTGGCCATGGGAGATGATTCGCTCAATACGTACATCAGACGTATTAATCAGAGTCTGAAACAGCTCTTCCGGCAGGTTATCTGGTATGTCTGAAAACACATCCTGAATGCTCAGGTTGCCAGGTTGACACTTGTTGATCGTCATGAACATCACTCATCTTTTAGCAATGTAACATTGATTTTCTCATTCAGTTCATCAAGTTCGTTCTGAAGTGCCGTTCGTTCCACTTCAGCTTCAGCCACTTTAGATAATTTTGCTTCATACCGATCACAATCAGCCTGAGAAACCCAGTTCCAGCTCTTGCCGGATTTAAACTCGTCGCACGGCTTTTTGAACTCTTCTGCAACACGCCGCGCTTGTTTCACATTAGCCTCCACCTGGCTGAGCTGTTTTTGCAGCCCTAGCTGCTGCTGGTACAACGCTTTAGAGTTGGACAGTACAGTCTGCTGTTTTTGGGTTGCTTCAGTCAGCGTCTCTACTTTGGTGTCTAATTGTTTTTTTGTCACAACCAGCTGCTTTTTCTGTTGCTTAAGGGCCGCCATTTGTTTTGCGTGCTCTTCACGTACTGAAGATAGTTCCAGCGTTCTTTGCTCAAGTTGCTGCTGTAACTCTTCAAATTCAATCGCTTTTTGAGTTTCCATTGACGCCATCGCTTCTAACCGCGTGCTCAGGCTTTGTATTTGCTCCGCCTGCTCAGTGTTTATCTCACGAAGGTTGTCCATTTCCGCAACCGTTGGCTGATGCTGAATGTGCCCTATTGCCGATGCCAGTAGCATTCCTGCGATTAAACCGGCAACCAGAGTCACTTTCCAGTTCGACATCAACTCCATTCCTTTCTCCTAACAAACTACCCAGTTCAATACATGATTACGCATCGATAACCAGCCCAATATACCCAAATGACGGCAAGAGCCCTGGGTAGCTAAGTGGCATAGACACAAATTACCACAATCGATGCGAACCGATGTCAGAACTATATCAAGCTTCATTGAGGCTTCATTGAGGCTTCATTCGCAAAGTCTATGATAGCGATAGAAAATTAGCTATTCAGAATCACATTCCTGCCGCACTCTGTCGCTTTTCCCCTCGGAATAAAATCTGGATATGACAGTGTCCGGTTACTTTTTGCCCTTGTAGCCCCCGGAGGAAACTAACATGAAGCAATCTGAGCTGGCGATGATCATCACCTTAATGCTGAGCCCAATCAGTTATGCCAAAGAAACAGTAACAATGAGAGCAACTTCGGCTGTCTGGCAGGATGACTCGTTTCTGCTCCCTTTGGGTACAAGAATTACCGATTATTGGGTCAGCGAGAAATTAGATGGCATTCGCGCTCACTGGAATGGCCAGCAGCTACAAACCCGGACAGGGCACGTTATTCATGCACCACAGTGGTTCACGGCTGGTTTGCCTGATGATGTGTTAGAAGGTGAATTATGGGCCGGAAGAGGCGCTTTTCATCTGGTCTCACAAACAGTGCTGGACGCATCGCCAAACCGTGAGCAATGGGAAAAGATCCGATTCATGGTCTTTGATGCCCCCGTATACCCTGGTTCATTTGATGAACGCTGGCGCCATGTAACCACACTGGTCAATGCATCCAATCATCCATACATCAACATCATAGAGCAGCGAAAACTGGCCTCAATAGCCATGGTGAAGAACTGGCTAGCAGAGATAGAAGCCGATGGCGGTGAAGGAATAATGTTACACCATGCTTCTCAACCCTATGTCGCAGGCCGGTCAGACAGCTTAGTAAAAATAAAACGCTTCGAAGATGCAGAAGCTGTCGTGGTTGGCTACGAGCCAGGGAAAGGGAAATATCAGGGGTTAATGGGGGCACTTTGGGTAAAGATGGATGCTTTGCCGCCCTTTAAAATCGGTACGGGTTTTTCAGATGCAGATCGTGCCGTTCCCCCTGAAATCGGAAGTATAGTCACCATCAGATATAACGGATTTACACATAACCAGATCCCTCGCTTTGCCCGATATCTGCGTACAAGACCGTCATCGACTCTGTGATACACAAATGTAAAAAGGGCTTACTCAGTGGTAAGCCCTTGGCGGTATTACTGCATCTTGAAAATCTGGTTAGCTTCAAGATTGGTCATGCGCCGGATAGAGCGCCAGACATAATAAAAGATACCGAACATCATCAGCATGGAAGGAATCGCGATCATCGGATAACTCAGCAGCGTCATTTCACCCAGCTCCTCATTAAAGGCTTCTGACCCTGCCGGGCTGGTTACTATGGTGGTGGCCAGTACGTAATTCATTATTGAGGAAAACACAAACGTACTGGCAAACAAATAATTAGACTGTGCCAGACACTTATTGAATTCGGTTAGTTTGCCATTTTGTGTCAATTTCTCTTTAATCAGCGAGAGATTCAGGACGGCATCGTTGAAAATCATTTTGGTTACAACAGGGTACTTAGTGAATGTAGAGACAAACACCACAAGCCCAATTAAACCAGGAATCAACGCTTCTTTAATTGCAAGCCATTGATTATCAAGTTCAAGTAAACCTATTCCACCGGTCAGTAGTACACTGACAAAGCCCAATAACGAAATGAAGTTAAACTTCTTGTGCTTGATCAGTTCATAGCCACCCAGCACAATCGGGAAAGCCAGTGCCAGTATCAATGCATTAACAGGGCCCAGTTGTTCCTGGCCACTCAGCTTCATCAGTACCACAGACGGTACGATGACATTGAAGATAAGATCAGTAAGAGGATTCGATTTTTTTTCAGTCATGGTTTTTCAGGTACGTTTCAATATCGGGTCATTGTTCCGTCATTTACCCGCAATGTAAAGATGAAACAAGTTACAAGGCTTTTCGCTTTGGTCGGCTTCACCAAACTATTTTAGCTTAAGGGGCAGACAAAATACCAAACCGACTTGACTTTATGGTCAGATAGAACCATGTTCTGCCCTATAACCACAGAGCAATCACCGCTAAACTTTTCATGTAAAAGCACATAACGGTGAATTTAAGATAAGGACATTCCTATGCTGGATCGCAATAAAACCGCGCTGGTGATCGTTGATGTTCAGGGAAAGCTGGCCAGCCTGATGTCAGACAGTGATACCCTCTATCAAAACCTGTCAGTCATGACTCAAGGGGCAAAAGCCCTTCAATTACCTGTCATCTGGTTAGAGCAGTTACCCGATAAGCTTGGGCCCACTATTCCGCAGATTGCTGAGCACCTCACTGATCAGACGCCCATTGCCAAAAATTGTTTCAGCGGTTGCCAGTCGATCGACTTTATGGACGCTTTAGTTTCCACTGGTTGCAAGAACGTGCTGCTGGTCGGGATAGAAGCGCACATTTGTGTCTATCAAACCGCCATGGATTTACTTCGAAAAGGCTACCACGTAGAAGTCATTTCTGATGCTGTCTCTTCACGGAATGCGGCGAACAAAACAGTCGCCCTGAATCGTATGCAACAAGCAGGTGCCTCAATCTCGTGCACAGAAATGGTACTTTTTGAGTTACAAGGCGTCGCTGAAGGCGAAAGCTTCAGGCAGATCTTAAACCTCATCAAATAATTAAGTCACAAAGTTGACATTAATTGCACGGATAAATTGATCCCGGATTCAATGCAGGCTATCTTATTTTCATAAAAAAAATAAGATAGCCATAGGTTAATCTCCTCCTCTGCATTCTCGGAGTCCGGCCCATGTACGCCATAACCCACATCAGCGTGTTTGATGGCAGCACGATTGCTGAAGATCAAGCCATTTTTATTGACAGAGATACCATCTCTGCCGTCATGCCCATGTCGCAAGCCAAGTCCCGGCAATTACTCCCGACCGACTGTCTGGACGGGACTGGTTTACTGGCCACCGCAGGCTTCATAGACATTCAGCTAAACGGTTGTGGCGGCGTCTTGCTAAACACAGACATTGCCAAATCCACCCTGGATACCATGAATGCCACTAACCTTCGCTACGGTACCACCCAATATCTTCCCACTTTTATTACCAGTGAAGCCGAACCGCTTAACGCAGTCATTCAGTTGATTGAAAGCATTGATACCCCGGAATCTGAAGGAGTGCTGGGGCTGCATTTAGAAGGCCCTTTCATCAACCGCCAAAAGAAAGGGGCCCATCAGGAACAATGCATCAGGGATCTTGATGAAGAAACTGCTGAGTATCTCATTCGCCATGCCCACTGCATAAAAGTGATCACACTGGCGCCTGAGTCTTGTGATCAATCAGTGATTAACCAGCTGACAGAGGCGAACATTATAGTGTCTATGGGCCATACCAATGGCCGGTACACCGACTACACAGCCAAACACGGCATCAGTATGGCCACACATCTGTTTAATGCGATGAGTCCACTGGATTCTCGTGAGCCAGGTGCTGTCGGCTATATCTTTGATCGCAAACCCCATGCCGGCATTATTGTTGATGGCATTCATGTGAATTACGCCTCAATCAGAATCGCCCACCAGCTTCTGGGAGAGAAACTTTTTATGGTTACCGATGCTGTGACACCAGCGGGTACTGACCTCAAAGAGTACGATATGGCTGGCACCAAGGCCTATGTCACTGACGGTAAATGCCATTATGCCGATGGCACCATTGCCGGCGCGGCCATTACCATGATTGAAGGTGTGCATAATCTGATTAATCATGTGGGTGTCAGCAAAGAAGAGGCATTGCGGATGGCAAGCCTGTACCCGGCCAAAGCTCTGGGACTGGATGCACACTATGGAAGAGTCAGAACAGGATATAAAGCCAATCTGGCATTACTGACTGCGGATCTGCAAGTAAAAGGCACGGTTCAGATGGGGTTACGGCATCACGTTTAAAGCGATGGCATGTAATGTTCGCGGAGTGACAAGACAAAGGGCCACTTGTCTGTGGCCCTTTCTGCATTATGCGTTGGCAAATTTGAGCGTTTCAAGCCGGGTAAGTTGATATTCACGCAACTTGAAGTAGCCGTAAGTCGCCACAATAGAAAAGAAAAGGTATGACAGAGCAAATACCAGAGGTGAATTAATCACCTGATTTTCCAGTCCCCACATTACCCCAGCGACAGTAACACCCATTTTCGCCATTAACCCGGTTAGCAGCAGCATGAATGCCAATTGAGGATAACGTGTTGCCCGGAATGCCAGCCAGTAGGTCGCACCTACCGCCAGAGACGCTATACCAAAGCCGGCCATAAATGAATGAAGATGCTCCCCTGAGAAAACACCGGCAACAACCGATATAGCCAGAATGATCAAGAACTTCATAAGAACCTCACTCATAAACCCGACGTTAATGACAATGAGCGCCAATTCTTTCACCGGATCGCCCTTTTGCGGCTATTGTTTCAGGTTTCACAGAGGTTTAACAGTGGTCGTTCCTCTAAGCATTGTTACTAAAATGTTTCATTTTCAGCCAGTTACATTCTGAAACATTATAAACACCTAACAGAAAACAACTTACCGCCAAAAGTTACAAAACAGTTAACAACTCAAGCAGCAGCAGGATATCGCTGCAAAGGCCATATCTTAAAAATAAAATTCAGAATTTGAGTAATACTGCCATGAAAGATCAATATCATACCGCCGTCTTTCACATGAAAAGCAGCATCTAATACTGAATTTTCACTTTAGAGCCCAACAAAGTGAAAAGTGTGACAAACCTTAAGTACGAACAGCCAGCAACGGTAAAAAACAAGATTGATGCGCTTTTCTTTTGACGCATTCACTATGAAACTGGGATGTTGCTCTTACCTTTGTAACCTTCGTTAGGAATATTGGCTACCTCTCTCTATAATTTGCTGAAATTCAGAACAAAAACCACATTTACGGGCATTTTATGACGACCATTCTTGATGCAGTCGATCTTCGTACACAGCTTGTTGGAGAGAACCGCCTTGAATTGCTGATTTTCCGGCTTCATTCTGCTCAATTATTTGCGATTAACGTGTTCAAAGTGCGTGAAATCGTCAAACAACCTCACCTGCACTCGCTGCCAGGCAGCCATTCCAGTGTCTGTGGCGTCGCCAACATTCGCGGACAATCGATTCCAATCATTGATTTACGAAAAGCTATTGGTATAAGAGCAACGGAAGAGAGCACTGAAACCAACCTTATCATTACTGAATACAATCGAAGCGTTCAGGGCTTTCTCGTCGGACAGGTCATGAACATTGCCAATATGACCTGGCAGGACATTCAGCCGCCACCCAGCCAAGTCGGTAAAAACAATTATCTTACCGCCATTACAAGAATTAAAAGAGAGGGGGTTGAGAGGCTGGTCAGCATCGTCGATGTCGAAAAGGTGCTGGCTCAGATCGTGTCATACAACACAGACATTTCTGACGATATTCTCGATCAGCATTTAGTCAGTCAGTTTCATGGACGCAAAATTCTGATTGTTGACGATTCCTCAACTGCGAGAGCACAAATCAGGGACACCCTTTCGCAACTTGGTCTGGAAATCATTGAAGCCATTAATGGGCAAAAAGCATTGGATATTCTCAAAGGCTGGTGTGATGAAGGAAAAGAGGTAAGCCACGAGATCCTGATGATGTTCACCGATGCCGAAATGCCGGAAATGGATGGTTATCGCCTGACTCACGAAATCCGCAGTGATGAGAGGATGAAAGACCTGTTCATTGCACTAAACACTTCGCTCAGCGGAAGCTTTAATCAGGCAATGGTCGATAAAGTTGGCTGCGACCGTTTCATTTCTAAATTCCAGCCGGATCTTTTGGTTGAAGTCGTCCAGGACAGACTGAGAGCAGCTTTAAAGCAGCCCGTGTAATTCGCCACGGGCTTACTCACGACGTTTGGCAGACAAAGGTTAAAAGGCGCGTAGTCTTATCAGCAATACACCAGACTCAAATGCAGTAATGTCAGCTTCAGCAGTGCTCTCGGCCAGGAGTCAGGGGCCAGTCCAACCCGGCTCCCCTGACACTCAGCCAAATTACTGATTAGGTGAAAGACTATCCATATCTTGCCAGATACCATCATTGAATCCCTTCGCCTCGATCTGATGACTGACTGACAATGTGCGATCATCGCTTTTCATTGCCAGCTGCATAGTAAACAACACCAGAACCGCTATCGGTATTAAGCAACTGCTGAGCGTAAACTGAGCTGTCGATGCCATACATCCCCCTTAATGCGACTGCGCTGTCTGAACCGGTCCCTGCTGGCTACGCAAAGTGACGCGGCGGTCAAAAAAGTCGTACTCCCAGCTTTCATCCATTTTAAGCGGCTCTTCTTCGCCATAAGCAATGGTGACAATTTGCAATGGGTTCGCGCCCCGAGATTCCAGATAATCCCTGACGGCAGTCGCACGTTCTTCAGAAAGAACCTGGTTACGCTCCGACCCGCCACGGCGGTCTGCATAGCCTGATAATTCCCAATTTATTTCTGGCGATTGCTTCATCAGTTCTGCAATTTCATCCAGCTGAGCCTGAAAATGGGGCTCAATCACTGCCGAACCGGTCCGAAAATGTACGTTCATTGCCAATGCCATATCATGCTTCTGCTGTGTCTCGCGCAGGCTGGCCATTTCATGCTGCATTTCCTGGTAGCTGTTCAGAACAGGCTCCAGCTCGGCATTACGCTCATTCAAAGCCACAATGGTTTTCTGCTGCTCACTCAAACGCGCTGTCTGGTTGGCGATATAACCTTCCTGGCCAACGGCTGTACCCATAATCCCGCCGACCATTGCACCAATAACAGCACCGACCGGACCACCAACCAGACCGCCGACAGCGGCACCGGAACCCATACCAATCCATTGTTCTTGCTGGGCAACCGGCTCAGTGTTTGCCGTGCTCTGCTGGCCCGCATGAACCTGAGTGCTGACACCCATCACCGCTGTGGCAACCAAAAGGGAAAGAGCCTGTTTTTTCATCATGGTGTTCATCTGATTTTCCTCATCATTTCTGTGTTATCCGAACAAGCATCTGAGGCCGTTAATGCAGCTCTCGTTTGCCAATGAGAGAATTAAAACAAAGTGTTCAGGCAATAAGAGGGAGAGAAAAAGGCAATGTGCTGATCAAATGTGGCAACATTATGGCAATTGGCTTTGAAGGCGGATTTGCACTTTTTTAGCCTGCCAGTTCAGGTATAGTCAGTTTTCTCCAAGGTGAATGATGAAGCAATCAATGAAACATATAGCCATTGTTGAAGACGAAGCGGCAATTCGGGAAAACTACATGGATGTGCTGAGAAAGCACGGTTACAAAGTGCAGGGTTACGCAGACCGCCAGCAAGCCCAGCAGGCGTTCGAACTCAAACTGCCCGATCTGGCCATCATTGATATCGGCTTAGGCCATGAAATCGATGGCGGGTTCGCACTTTGTCAGTCGTTACGCGCCCTGTCTCCCACTGTACCCATCATTTTTCTGACTGCACGTGACAGCGACTTCGATACGGTGTGCGGGTTGCGGATGGGGGCAGATGACTATCTCACCAAAGACATCAGCCTGCCCCATTTAATGGCAAGAATTGCCGCGCTATTCCGGCGCAGTGAGCTGATGTCTGCCCCCGCCACAGAAGAGACACTGCTGCACAGGGGAGCTTTGACCATTGACCAGAACAAAATGCAGATCTTCTGGCAGGAGCAACACATTGATTTGACTGTGACAGAGTTCTGGATGGTGTACGCGCTGGCGAAACGTCCGGGCCATGTCAGAAGTCGTCAGGATTTGATGGAGGATGCCCACGTCGTGGTCGATGACAGTACCATCACGTCTCATATCAAGCGGATACGCAAAAAGTTTGCCCAGCATGATGCCGACTTTGATCATATTCATACTGTCTACGGAATGGGATACCGATGGGGAGCCTGACAGCACGATTTACCGCAGGTCTTCGCGTAAAGATAGTTATCATCGCCAGCCTGTTGCTCACCCTGCCCTGGTTCGGGTATCGGTTTGTTCTCGAAATGGAAAAACTGCTCCGTCAGGGGCAAGAGCAAACTCTGATTGGCACAGCCAGAGCCATTGCCACCGCGCTGAACGAACGGCCTGCGCTGTTCAGCCAGCAAGCCAGTTTTCTGCCTCGTGTTCAGCATGGCCACGATTTATACGTCTATGATTTGCCCGGTTCAATTACCATTGACGGAAGCCTGGCAGACTGGCCAGAGGATCTTGATGCCAAGATGCATTACTACGGACGTCAGTATGTCCGATTCAGCCAGCGCCCTTACCAGCAGGGGCAAACCGATTTCTATCTGATTGCCGGGCGACACAGCCAGCAATTTTATGCCGCCATGAAAGTGAAGGACAGGCACACCGTTTTGCGCCGTGCCAACAGTCATCAGGTCGACAGGAACGATCATCTGATATTGGCACTGACAACCCCACAGGGTGAGTTCGAACGTTATCTGATTGCACTTGAACAGGATGGCCAGACTTCTGCCTGGATGATCACCGATGAGCTTGACGAACCAAACCTGATCTCTGCCACGAATCTGATTACAGCGCAGTGGCAACCAAGGCAGGATGGCTACTCACTGGAAATCAGCATGCCCTTGTCACAGCTCGGCCAACGGCTGTCGGTGTCTGTTTATGATGTTAACCACGATACCCACCGTGATGTTGAGACCATCATAGGCACAGCCAACAGCAAAACGGCGGCAAATTTGGGTACAGTGCTGCTGCCCTCACCGGAAATTGAGCGCATAGTCAAAGGCATGGGGCACAGCAGTTCGCGTATCTGGGTATTGGACCGACATCAGCGTGTGTTAGCGCAATCTGGCGACATTCAGCATTCAGACGGAGTGTGGGCAACATCTGTTCGTTATGATGAAGAGGAATATGGTTTAGGCTCCTGGCTGGATCAACACCTGCTGCGCCCGCTTTATTACACCTTTCTCTTATCAGAGCCTGTCCCGTTCGACGACAAGCCCGACGATCCCGCACTGATCACAGGCGTCAATGTTGATCAAGCCTTGCAGGGACGCGGTTACGCCCACTGGCGGTCATCAAGTGACGGCAAAGCAATGATTCTGTCCGCCGCCTACCCCATCTGGCTGGATGACAAAGTGATGGGAGCCGTGGTCGCCGAAGAATCAACCCAGGGGGTTCAGACCCTGAAAAACCGGGCTCTGGAACAACTCTTCAACGTGTTACTGGCGATCATCATCATCGCTGCCATTATTCTTTTCCTGTTTGCCTCAAGCCTCTCAGGCCGTATCCGGCGGTTACGCGATCAGGCAGAGCAATCGATAGATGCTCAGGGCCGGATTCGCGAAGCAATCACTGCGTCATCGTCAAAAGATGAAGTTGGTGATTTATCCCGCAGCCTGGCAAGCATGGTTAACCGGCTCGGACAATACAATCATTACCTGGAAAACCTGTCTTCGCGGCTGTCACACGAGCTGCGCACACCCGTTGCCGTCGTCCGCTCTTCACTGGATAACCTTTCTATGTCCAGCCTCAATCATGATGAACAGCGCTATATCGAACGGGCGCAGGAAGGTATCAGAAGACTGAGCACGATTTTGTCGAGCATGACAGAAGCAACCCGTATCGAGCAGAGCCTGCAGGGTGCAGACATGGAAGAGTTTACGCTAAATGACTTGATCAGCGGCTGTATGCAAGGTTATCAGTTCGCCTTTGCTGAGCAAGACTTCCAGGTGCAGGTGCCGGACACCCCGGTCCGTATCACAGGTGCCCCCGACTTTCTGGCTCAGCTGCTGGATAAACTGATAGCTAACGCTGTTGAATTCAGCCAACCGAACAGCCAGATTGACGTCACACTGTCACAAACTGACAAGCACGCCACACTGACTGTCAGCAACCAGGGGCCGCTATTACCGGATGATATGGCCGACCAACTGTTGCATTCAATGGTCTCGGTACGCAGTCAGGCACATCAGGACAAACCACATCTCGGTCTGGGTCTGTATATTGCGCGGCTGATCGTGGATTATCACGCAGGGCAAATCGCAATCAAAAACCGCCATGATTGTTTGGGTGTCACAGTCGCCGTTACTATGCCATTGAATGCGGCAACGAATACCTGAGTTTATTCCGGCAACTCGGTATCAGTCTCAGGTACAGATGATTGTGGTTCTGAAGAATCTGAAGAGGGAGCAGTGCCCGGCACTTGTGTCTCAGCTTGCGCTGTGACCTCTTCATCTTTGGCATACATAGTCAGATACTGATTTTCGCAGACACTGATGGTTATCCTGTCGGAGCCATATGTTTCGGTGCACCGCTCCATATATTCGTCATAAGACATCAGTAAACTCTCCGACTGAACATTCGCGACGAATACTCCAGAAACCACCAGCGCCGATAACATCACACTGTTCCATTTCATCTTGCTCACCTTTGTTCAAATATGAACCGCACAGGCCCATACTTTAGAGTTAAGCAAATTAGCAGCAATTAATGATCGAATCTTGAGACAATTTACCAATTGCTGGCAGTGACAGACTTCAGGCAGGCTCATCTGCCGTTACATTTTCCGCCTGAACTCAACAAAGTGCTCATACCGTTTTGACACTAAGTCGGTATAATGCCTTCACTTTCATAACAACTATACCTGAATCAAATGAGTAACGTTTTTACATTTCTTAAGGGATTAGCGATGGGCGCAGCAGACGTCGTTCCCGGCGTTTCCGGCGGTACAATCGCTTTTATAACCGGTATTTACGATACACTGCTGGAAAGTATCAGACGCATCAACCCCAGCCTGATCCCGCTGTGGCGCAAACAGGGAATCCGCGCAGTTCTCACCCACATTAACGCGGGTTTTCTGATTGTGCTTCTCACTGGTATTCTCACCAGTATTCTCACCCTGGCTCGTGTAATCACCTGGATGCTGCATACGCATCCGATCCCGCTGTGGTCCTTTTTCTTTGGCCTGATCCTGATTTCTGCTGTTCATATGTTTAAACAAGTTCAGCACTGGAGAGCGGCTCGGATTCTGTGCATTATTGCCGGTACAGCATTTGCGTACGGTATTACGGTTGTTCACCCTATTGATATGGCACCGACCAGTATCAACATAGTATTAGCAGGATCCATTGCTATTTGCGCGATGATTCTGCCGGGCATCTCTGGCAGCTTTATTTTGCTGCTACTGGGTATGTACGGCCCTATCCTCGCGGCGGCTAAATCGCTGCAGCTGGGTACTCTGGGACTGTTTGCGACGGGTTGTGTGATCGGCCTGCTGTGCTTTTCTCATGTTCTGTCTTGGCTACTTCGTCATTACCGCGATTTAACGCTGACCTTCCTGACAGGCCTGATGCTCGGCACACTGAACAAAGTCTGGCCCTGGAAAGAAACCATCAGCTGGCGCACCAATTCCAGCGGTGAACAAGTCCCCCTGCTGGAGCACAACCTGTCACCCTTTAGCTTTGAGCAGGTTACCGGCCAGCCAGCGCTCCTTAGCTATGCAGTGATTGCCATGCTACTCGGGATAGTGCTGGTGTGGGGACTGGAGAAATTTGCAGCAGACTAGCCGCTGAGTGAATGCTGAGGCTGCCATCTGGCAGCCTTTCTTTATCGCAACTGCGACCGCCACAAAAAGCGTGATACCATAGCGCAGTTAACTGATAACAAAATACTTACGCGAGAAACCGATGTCCCATAAGCTTTTCTCAATGCATTGGTCAATGCCAGTAAAGCTCATTCTGGCATTCTGCTTGGGCTTTGCCGCCATTGAGTGGCTGCCGGCATTCATCCGCTCAGAACCCATCTATGACAGCGCACAGGCCTGTGAATTGAGTCAGGCAAGCTGCCTTCGGAACAATGCCAGCATCATGCTGAGCGACAATATTGTCCACCCGCTGCAACCTACCACAATGACCATTCGCTGGCCTGAGCTGCCGAAAGAGACAGCAACCCTCCTTCTTACCCTGGAAGGTCATGAAATGATGATGGGACAATATCAGCTACAATTAACCCGGCAACCGGATGACAGCTTTTCTGGTGAACTCATGCTGCCTTTCTGTACACAGGACGCTATGACCTGGCAAGGCAAGATCACCTCAGATTCCGGCTCCCTTACACCTCTCTACGTTTCCTTAAGGATGACACAGTGAAATTTCAATGGATAATTCTGGCCGTAGCCTTGATTGCTGGCCTGGCCACCCGTTACCTCGTAGACAGCCATGACGACAGCGTCGCAGAAGCTCAGCAGTCAAGCGGCCAGCTCGAGAGTGGCAAAGAGTCTGTCGACTTGTTCAATACCAATGATAACCGCCTTCGCGTTGTCTACTTTGGTTTCACGCATTGCCCGGATGTCTGTCCTACATCACTGGCTATTCTGGGGGCCGCTTTGAAAGCCATCTCCCAGGATGAATTAAATAAAGTCTGGCCTGTCTTTATTACTTTGGATCCAGAAAGGGATACACCTGAAAAAAGTGCTCAATACGCGCAATATTTCCATAAAGATATTACAGGCATGACGGGGACTATGGAACAAACCCAATTACTGGCGAAGAAGTATGGCGTCCTCTTTATGAAAACCCAGCAGGAAGATTCAGCATTAGAATATTCCGTCGATCACAGTTCGTACTTTTATCTTTTAAAACCCGACGGCACCCTGTTAGAAAAGGTGCCTCACACTTTAAATCCCAATATCCTGGTAGACGCTATTGACAGGAATGAACGTCTCCTGATTGAGAAATAATGAAGAAGATTTGACATATCATTCACATAGCGTGCATTGACTCAAACGGCGAAAGGCCGCATTCTTGCTGTCGTTCACGGGCTTTTTCTCGTCTTTGAGAGAATTTTTTTTGGGAAAAAAGCTTCTTGGATGAGCAATTTGAATAACATATGCCATACTAATTCTGCCGACTGATAAATTTTTACACTCGGTCTGTAGTGGCAAAACAAAGGAGAAGAAAGAAAAATGAACCGTTCATTATCTATCCTTACTGGTATCATTCTGAGTGCAACTTTGATTGGCTGTTCCAGCTCAGATGAAGTAGATCAGATGCAACAACTAACCAATAAAGTAGACATGCTTTCTGACCAAGTGGGTGCACTGCAAAGTCAGCAAGATCAGATGGCCGGCGCCGTTAACGACGCTCGTGCTTCTGCAGATGCTGCTTACCAGGAAGCAATGCGTGCTAACCAGCGTATTGACAACATGGCTAGTTCGTATCGTAAGTAATACAAACGACAAAAAGAGTGGAGCTATTAGCTCCACTCTTTTTTTATGTCTGAATTTTGGTTTCAGTAAAACAGGTACAGTATCGAGATATATCACACAAGCTGCCCGGCAGCCCGTGTGACCATGTTATTAATCAATCGCGATAGGTACGCCTTCTTGCGATTGTAAAGCCTGAGACAGACGCGAAATAGCTTGTTTATCACTTTCGACAGCATTAACAAGCGCACGACTTGGTTTCACAACTTTAGCCTGACCCGCCTCAGATTCCGATTTCGACAATGGCTGATGTACCTCAACATACAAGCTACCATCCGGTTCACGGGTTTCTTTCAATGGTTGATTGATTACCCGCACTTTGGTGCCTTTAGGAATCTGCGGGAACAGCCACTCAATATCCCACGGGTTCATACGAATACAACCTGAGCTGACACGCATACCAATACCGAAGTCTTTGTTGGTACCGTGTATCAGATATTCACCGCGGCTGTGAGCAAGTCGCATAGCGTACTCACCTAATGGGTTCTCCGGGCCAGCCGGAATAACTGCCGGCAGTTCGATACCGCGCTCTTCACGGTATTCTTTACGAATATTCGCCGTAGGTGTCCAGGTCGGACCAACAATTTTCTGACTGATTGACGTTGTCATCACAGGTGTTTCCCGGCCGATACGGCCGATACCGATTGGGAACACATAGACAGAATCTTTACCCGGCGGGAAATAGTATAAACGTAATTCAGCAAGGTTGATCACTATGCCTTCATGTGCAACATCAGGCAATATCAGCCTGGTCGGTATGGTCAGCATTGTACCGGGTTCAGGCAGAAAAGGGTCAACCCCCTTGTTCGCTTCCATCACGGCTAAAAAACCCACGTCAAAGTGGTTAGCGATATCAGCGATACTCTCTTTTTCATTCTCGGGAACCTGGTAATACTCCACAGCACCGACGAGCTTGCTGCCGTCAGAAGGGAGTTGGTATTCAATAGCATTCGCACCCATTGAAGCCAGGCCAATCAGAGTACAAAGTAATGAGCGATACACGAAAGCCTCCAGATCGATGAAGTCTGTTGACATAAGCAACTGAGAGTCAGTTGATATTCCACCCAAAAAATTTGGCAACAGAACCTTAATTATTATGGCAAAGTTTGATCTTTACTCAGTAAGTGACTGTGATTTTCTTATATATGACACAAAATGTAGCTTTGATCACTTTCTGAGTTTGACTGTCAGTGTACCCAGCTCCTGCAACTACCAGGTCAGGTTTACGTCAATAAAGTGGCGGTGGGTTGTAAGCAATGGGACTCATGTAGAATTATGCATACAAAAAAAGCGGGCATTGCCCGCTTTTCTGCTCACTCAATCCAGGCTCAGGCATATTGCGCTGTCAGTAATTTCCAGTCACGGCGCTGTTGTTCCAGCCGGGCCTTTATTTCCTGATATTGCTTCACAATATCCAGATTGTCGTACTGTTCGCGAAGCGCCTGCCTTTTCACCTCAAGCAATTGTTTCCGGGTTGCGTAGTACTCTGAAATTTTCTGTATCAGCACGTCATACTCGGCTTCCACTTTTTGCAGCACAACCCTGCTATCCGGCCCGGTGCTCAGGCGGGACTGAATGCGTTTAAGCACCATAGTCGCCTTCGCCTTTTCAATTTTATCTTCCGGGCAAGTACGCAGGTTGCTGGCAAGACCTAACCAGGACAGACTTCTTATAAGCCACTTAGTCGGGTCAAACTGCCACCAGCGAATCCCGTTCCGGTAGTCATTTTCAAAGATGTGATGGTAGTTATGATACCCCTCACCAAAGGTCAGGAAAGCCAGAAAGCCATTGTCCCGCGCCGTATTTTTATCCGTATAAGGTTGCGAACCCCAGATGTGAGCCAGAGAATTGATAAAGAAGGTGGTGTGGTGACTGAGCACCAGACGAACAACCCCGACCAGCAGCAACGCTCCCCAGATGTCGCCGTGTAAAAAGCCAAACAGCAGTGGTATGCCTGCATTCGTCGCCACAGCCAGCGGTACGTAATACTTGTGCTGCCACATGACGATCTTATCTTTTTGTAAATCGCGGCAATTTGAGTAATCCGTGTAGCGATGCGCCTGATACTCACGAAGCATCCAGCCGATATGGCTGTAGAAAAAACCACGTTTGGCGGAATACGGATCGACATCGTTATTATCCACATGGCGATGGTGAATCCGGTGATCAGATGACCAGTGCAGAATGCTGTTTTGCAGCGCGAATGCGCCGCCAACCGCATAGATAAAACGCACAGCGGCATTTGCTTCATACGCCTTATGCGACCAGAGGCGGTGATAACCCGCCGTAATAGACAGCCCGCAATAACTGAACGCTGCCAGCAGCATCAGCCCTTGCTGCCAGTCAAACCCGATAAAATAAGCATAAAGGGGTGCACCAATCGCAGCGATGGAAAAGGTAACGGTAAAGATAATCAAATTTAGCCAGATGATTGGCGGCTTAGGATGTGACATGTCATTCTCTGTCTTTCGGCGTACAAGTGTTCGCTAGAATAGCAAGCATCCCGCTCAGGTCAATCGTAAAAGTCTGAGATTTACTGCTTTACATCACAGCTTGACATCTTGAATGCAAAAATATGCATTTAAAAATACTGCCAGTCGCCGTCAGCCGTCAGCCGTCAGGATACGAGATACGCTCAGCAAGCTTTCCGGCTGCAGTGAATTAACTACACTATAGGAAGCAGCCTAAAGCTTACACATGGAGACGCAACCATGAGGCCCAGCTCCGAGGCTCCCTTTGAGCCGATTAACATGAAGCGTGATAAACGAGTGGTGATCAATACCCAGGCACAGCACTGGATGGCATCCCCGGCAGCAGGCGTGTGGCGTATTCCACTGGAACGGGAGGCGAAAGAGTCGGGTGAAGTCACCAGCCTTGTCCGTTATGAACCCAACACGCACTTTTCAGCCCACTACCATCCAAACGGCGAAGAAATCTTTGTCGTCAGCGGTATCTTTCAGGACGAGTTTGGCCACTACCCGGCTGGTACCTATATCCGTAACCCGGCAAAAACCCGCCATGCGCCAGCCAGCGACAGCGGCTGTACCTTGTATGTCAAACTGAACATGTTTCCGGAAGGCGATAGGGAACCGCTCAGGATTGATACCCACAACGCCAGATGGCAGCCCGGCCATTATCCCGGCCAGTCAGTGCTCCCGCTGCATGGCTTTGGTTCAGATCGCACTGTCATCATGCAATGGCACGCGGGGTCAACGCTACCGCCACAAAGTTACGACGGCGGCCTGGAAGTCTATATCCTTGCTGGCAGTTTTTATGATGAATGGGGAGAGTATGGTGAAGGCTTCTGGCTGCGAACTCCGCCGGGCAGCTCTCATCAGCCAGCAACCAAAGATGGCTGTCTGCTGCTAGTAAAAACTGGCCATATCACTCAATAACAGTCCGGCGGTTCTTGCAAACACCGGCAACCTGGCTTTCTAACTATTAACATCCGTGCGGATGAAATTTTTCAGATGGATTCAGGTCTCTTGTAACACGTCAGTCAATTTATACCGCTCAAAGGGATGCACATGCGTATTAAATCAACCCCGCCCTGGCAACTGAAGGAAAGTGATGTCACACCAGAGTCGGTTTATCACCAACGCCGCGACATTCTCAAAAAGCTGGGGATTACCCTGGCAACACTGCCATTAGCCACGCAAGCCCAGGCCAACATCTTTGATATTTTTGGTGATGACGAAAAAACACCGGATCGCCGACGGGCGCTCAACGCCCCCGACTCCACACGTTTTCACCCGGACCTGTCTTTAACACCTGAAGACAAAATCCTGAAATATAATAATTTTTATGAGTTCGGTACCGATAAGTCCGATCCTGCCCGCCGGGCAGCCAATTTTGTGACCGACCCATGGAAAGTGGATGTCAGCGGCATGGTTGCCCGTCCTTTCACACTGGATTATGACGACATATTTAAACGCTTCCCGATTGAAGAGCGCATCTATCGGCTACGTTGTGTCGAAGCCTGGTCGATGAACGTGCCTTGGATCGGCTTCCCGCTGGCGTCACTGCTGAGATATGCGCAGCCAACCAGTAACGCAAAATATGTCGCTTTCGAGACATTGTATGACCCGAAACAGATGCCGGGACAGGCATCTCGCCGGCTGGGTGGCGGGATAGATTACCCGTATGTTGAAGGCCTGCGAATGGACGAGGCGATGCACCCATTGACCCTGATTGCTGTCGGCTTATACGGAAAAACGCTGGCACCGCAGAACGGTGCACCGCTGCGCTTGGTGGTGCCATGGAAATACGGCTTCAAAAGCATCAAGTCTATCGTCAAAATTACCCTGACGGATAAGCAACCGCCAACTACCTGGAACCTGCTCGCTTCTAATGAGTACGGTTTCTACGCCAACGTGAATCCACAAGTGGATCACCCAAGATGGAGCCAGGCAAGTGAACGCTTTATTGGCGAGGGCAACCTGTTCAGCAGCCGACGTCAACCGACCCTGCCATTCAATGGTTATGCCTCTGAAGTTGCAGGGCTTTATAAAGGAATGGATTTGAGGAAATTCTTTTAATGCAGAAAATGGCGCTCACCTTGCAAAGTATCCGGCTTAAGCCTGCTCACATAACTGCGTTAAAAACGCTGATTCATCTGATGTCGTTAGGCTTTTTGGCGATACTGACTTTTCTGCTTCTGAACGGCCGGCTCGGTGCGGATCCCGTTCAGGGCCTGAGTCACTTTACGGGTAAAGCGGCGCTCAATACACTCTTTATCACTCTGCTGGTCTCCCCGCTTGCAAAACTATTGAAGCAAGGCGCGTTAGTCAAAGTGCGTCGGGTGCTCGGCCTTTACTGTTTTTCCTGGGCAGCCTTGCATCTTTTAGTCTACGTGCTGCTGGATCTGAATCTGGACTGGTCCTTGCTGGCCAGCGAAATAATCGAGCGCCCCTACCTGACCATAGGCGCAATATGCTGGTTAATTCTCTTTGCCCTTGCCATTACTTCCACCCAGAGGATGCAGAGAAAACTAGGCAAACGCTGGCAACAATTGCACTACTGGGTGTATCTGGTCGCTGTGCTTGCACCAGTTCATTACTACTGGTCGGTGAAATCCGGTATTGTGGAACCGGCACTCTATATTGCCGGGGCTTTGATGCTATTGAGTTTCAGGCGAAAAACCTTAAAACGGTGGTTGCCTAAGTTTCCTCAGCACACGCCTTCTGAAGAGAGATAACATCGTTCTGGCCGCTGACTGGCAGCCAGATCTGCGACCTTTACTCAACATTTAGTCACCACACGCTTGTCTGTTTCGACGCGGTGAGCACAGTAGAACACAGGATCACTCCCACAACTCTTCCTGCTTCAGGCTATTCAATGCCGAAAAACGGATATAATTTCAAACTAAACGCATAAGTTTGATACAGGTTCAGATTATTCAGGCACATAACCCTTTTCTGCTATGCGCTCTGGCAATATCATAGAGCGGTATACCCATTATCAATGTCGAGTCCGATCACGTGAGGTTAAGCTGTTTTTGATCAGTGAGTTAGTTGCCGTCAGTATCGAACAGTTTCAGGCTGACTGTTTACAGCTGTGTACCCAACATTACCCCACGGTGCATAACCGAGGCATGCGCGATCGCCATTTAGGCAGGCTGATGTGTCGGCGTATTCTGGCGACACTGGAAAAGGAGGGCATGACAGCCACGCTTGAACAAGTGGAATGCGATGATGTGATTATGCCTCCTGTCTTTCGGATACGGACCCGAGAAACAACCCTGTGGGTTATCGCGCACCGCCTTCAAAGCGCTAATCTGGCGCGGCGTTCAACGCTTTTCCAGGCTATCGGCCTGACGCTGGAGCAACTGACGCCAACCGGTGATCATCACTTATTGTTATTGTCTGATCATTGGTTTGACCGAAGCAAAGCCAGTAAACAACTTCCGTCCTGGTGGCTTGGTCAGATGCCGGCTAATATTCAGGGCTATCTGCAGGACGGCATCAAGCTGCTGCCCAGCGAATTGTCTTTAACAGGACAACTGCAGACTCAGTTTGATCTTTCTCAAGGTATTACTCAACTTCACCACCCACTCAAACGACTGCACACGAATACACCCTTGCATCGCTACGCGGTAATGACAGCCTACTACCCCAACATCCATACAATGAAAACTGGCTGATCAAAGATTCGCCTCAACCGCAGATGTGTCAGACAAAAACGCCAGCTCACTGAGCTGGCGTTTTTTGATTAGGGTGACCGAATTAAATCAGGCCCAGCTCTTTCAGACGCTCCATCAGGTAGCTGTCGGCGGTATGGCGCTCTGATAAAACAACGTCAGGTTTCGGGTGCAAGAAAAGTGGCAGAGAGATACGCGATTTCGTTTTATCTGCTCCTTCAGGATTGATCACACGGTGAGTCGTTGACGGGAAGTAACCGCCCGACGCTTCCTGAAGCATGTCACCAATGTTAATGATCAGGTTACCGAATTCACACGGCACATCCAGCCACTCGCCTGTTTTCGCTTTTACCTGAAGACCGGGCTCGTTGGCAGCGGGAAGCACAGTCAGCAAATTAATGTCTTCATGAGCACCGGCACGGATAGCGCCCAGCTCTTCCTCCCCTTTCAGAGGCGGGTAATGCAGAACACGGAGCAAAGTTTTGTCGCTGTTTTCAATCATGCTGGATAGCGACTGCGAATACAGTGCAGATACGTCAGCCGGTGAGTGCTTTTCCACCCAGGACAGCAAGGTCGCCGCCAGCGCATTGGCCTGGGCATAATAATTCTGCAATTCGTCTTTCAGCGTCTCAGGGCACTGGCCCCAAGGGTAATAATGAAAGAATTCTTTGATATCTCTTTGATTATGGCCTTTCGCGGTTTCAGAGATCTCTGGCGGAAAGAATCCATCTTGCGTTTCAGCGTTGAAACGAAAATCGTATTTATCTTCAGAGTCAAAAAACGCTTGCCAATTATGATAGATGGCGCTGACCAGCTCTTGCTGTAAGGGGTGATTTTTCAGGACACCAAAACCCGTTTCGCGCAGTGATTCAACGAAACGCTCTTGAGCATCGTCAGCAGTAAAGTCAATGGCTTCTAATTTCATTATGTTCTTCTTTTACGGTAGGGCGTAGATTTATGCGTTATTCGCATCTTGTGACAAGGATTTTAGACCTTCAATACCGCCTGAACAACCCACAAGCCAAAGCCCGTAAGAAACAGAGTGTTGACGGAAAGAAACGATTGCCCAACCGATTGCGTTTAACTCAACGCTTTCATGAGCCGCAGAACGAAAAACCCTGCCGAAGCAGGGCTTGTTTCGCAGAATTCGATGCTGATAATTCGTCATAGATCACGCATTAGCAACTCAAACTCATCCTCAGCAAGTTCGATCAGTTTAGCTAGCTCCCGGGCATCATCACTCGCTAAATCCACTTGCCAGCGTACACATTCACCACCGACATGATCTCGACAAACTAACTCCGTTTTTTTGCCATTTGACAGAAACGAAAGTTCTTCAAACTCAGCCAAAAACTTATCGTGCTCTTCCATGATTTCAACTTCAAGAAAACCAGTAGGTATAACCTTCACATCCAAATGGTATCCTTTACCGCCTGGTAACAGGTACTGCCGGTGTTCAGCTAACATCCTCCTTTCCTCCACTCAGTTGACTCGCAACTAAAAGTGTAGTCAAAAATTCTGTTACGCGAGTAAATTCTTCCCAAATCAGTTCTAACCTAAACTTAGGAAAAGTAATACTTTTTTCTTATACAGCCAGAAAAGGATCAATCATTATAATCACGATAATCGGCTGAATCTGCCATTCGTTTTAAATCATCATCTGCTCACTCAATACTTTGTCATCAGGCATCAGTTACTTATTCAAAATCATTATCAGCGGTACATCCGCCATCTTATTGTTGTACACGTTTCGATGATCGACTGTCATCGTTTCTTCATATGAGTGAAGCCTGCCCTTCATAAAACAGCTGTCTCAATGTTTGGACTAATTGGTAAAGATAACCTGCCTGACAGGATCATGTTTAGCTTCAGAGCGAATGGAAATGATCTGGAGCGACATCAAGACGTCTGTGTCTTTGTGTTTTGCCTCAAGAAACACTCACTCAATTCACATGCAAATGTAAGGGCTACAAATATACTGAATTCAAATGAACCACCTTGCTTATAAGAAAAATGATAAGTATTATCGTTCTCCTTTTTGCACTGCAGAGAATCTGACTAATTTTCATGCAGTTAAGAACGAAATCATACTCAAGAATAATAAGCAATCAGTAAGGTTATATCATCATTATGATAAGAAAATTCAACAGCAAGTGGGCAGCAATCATGTTGCTCACGAGCACATTATCCCTGCCGCATTTAGCATTTGCATCACTCACCTCGCAGAATACGAAAGTCGTCACTTCGAAGGGCACAGAAGCAAGTGAAAGCGAAACACTCATCTTTATGGGTCGTTTAAGCTCAGATGGCACCGCTCATGTACAAGTTGGCACTGATGGAAGAACAGTGAAACGGCTTTTACTGGTTAATAATCCCATCCTCAATAAAGGCGTAAAAAGCAAGCCCGCACAAGTTACCGTTATTCACAACATGTCAACCAAACCACTGGCTATTGGTCAGGTTGAAGTATTAGGGCCATCCAGCGATGTCATCATTGCCAGCCCATCCGGTGTTATCTGCGATTCCTGTGAATTCAAAAATGCCAAACGTATTGTTCTGGCGACAGGCTCTCCTATTTTCAATCACGGTAACCTGGCAAGCATCAAAACCCAGCAAGGTTTACTGGAGATCATCGGTTCTGGCCTGAAGACTCAGGATGCCGTTTTTGTTGATCTGCTCGCAGAAGATATTCATGTCAACGGCCCAATCAATACTTTCACCCGTGCGAATAAAAATTCTGCTCAGGGTTATGATCTTGCCCCTGACACCGGCACATTGTCGGCAGCACAAGGAAATCTTCAGTTAATTACAGGTCATACAACATGGGCTTATCATTCATCAAATATCACAATTGATAATGCCAGCCAAACTGACAGTGCATCCTTGCACATTAACCGTGTTATTTTGTCAGGAAATATCTTTATTCAAACAACAAACTTAATTTCCGGAATAGAAATAAACAGCAACATATCGACTATTGGCGATATTTCATTAGTTGACACCTATCAAGGAAACAGCATTATACCATCTGGCAATATACATTTAAAAACCTTTGGTTCGTTGATTGTAAAAAACAATACTTTAAGTACAACATCCAATGCTACTTTAGAAGCAAGCAACATATCCTTAATCCCTGATGAGTCATATAAAGATAAAAGCATTGAAGCAGGGAATATAGAGATCTCTGCTGAACTAACACTTACAATGAAAGGTCTCATGATTGCAGATAACATAAAGATTGCTGCAAACATAGTCAATAACTTCGGTGGTGAGTTATTTGCTCGTGAAACACTCTATGTTAATGGAAATGGCTATATTAAAAATAGCCATCAAGGGCTACTTGTGGGTAGTAACGTTGCATTAACCAGTGAGCACTCGATCATCAACGGTATCGTTGAACCTTGGAGCTGTGACGTCAGAAGAAGTTATGCGCGCAGTATGTATATCAAAAATGACACGATCCAAATTGGTAGCGGTGTCGGACTGATAAAAAACTTCATCAACAGCTGTAATAGCAATAGCTCTATTCGTGACTGGACGCTAACAGAAAGAAAAGCAAGTATCTTTGGCTTTAACATTTCATTGAGTGCGCCAGAAATTACAAATTCAAACCCATATATAAAACAACGAAAGACATATAAAAACGCTGAAATTAACATGGAAATCACAGACTCAAATTCAGTCTCGATCTCAGCAGAAAACGCATTAGTCGCACAGGCAAAAAACTCATTCAAAAATGGTTCTGGTGTTGTGGAAGTGTTAAATGGAAATATGTCGATTGATTCTCCAACAATTAACAATCAGCGTTATTATATAAAAGGAAGCACACATCACTACACTCGAAAAATCCCATTCACCCCACCAAAACATTGTCCTTCACTAGCTGAAAGAATCGATTCTTTCATAAATGGACCTGACCCATGGATGCTGAGTGTAGCAAATACATTTATAGAACAGTACAAAAGAGAATGCACCAGTAACGGCTCTACAACTGAAAATGCTACAGCTCAATATGTATCTGCGCTTTCCCCTGTAGGTCGAATCCTTGTCGCTGGCAGCGTCACCTTCAATGGAAATAAATTTTTCAATGAAGCCAGTAACGTTGAAATTTGGGGAAAAACGAACGGAAAACTGAATGAAATCAAATCACTCGGTTTAGCCTTAAATGAAAAGATTGTGAGAAAAACAGTGACGCACCATTCACGCCGTTATTGTTCCCGTCGTGTTTTGGGTGCATGTATCAAACGCAAAACAGAGCGATGGACAACCACCTCACATAAACTCATCAAAGATGAAACCACAGGTCAGTTCCCTGCCCTTTTTGATATTAATAAAGCGAACATCAATGTCGCAAACGGTAAAGTCACGACCGGCAACATCACTTTCGGCAAATAATCAGGGATGACAATTAAAATGAAAAACCAAAAACATTCCATGCATCCTCAGATGAAGCAGACGCCTGTCTGGAGAAAAGCAACCGCCTCGGTTCTAACCTGGGTAATTCCCATGCAGCTGGCATTACCAGCTTATGCCAACATCCAACTGACAAGAGATGTAAATAAACTACAGTCAGCTTTGGATTCATCTGCACGTTATCAGTTGACCAGTCAGGTCTCAGATCGTCTTTACGAAGAAGTCTTCATGTCACCGCTGGCTGACATTTTTGATGGTTTCAGCTATTTCTATCAACTGGCTGCATCTCAATATCCGAAGCAATTCGATGGTATGAAGTGGGTGCCGATTGGTGTTAGCGATATCACAACGATTATCCCTGTCGCTCCCCAGAAACCGTTATTTATTGGGACACCTTATGTTGAACGTGATGTCGTACGTCTTCAGCTCAACCAACTTCTGAACCGAAGTTATATCGTCGGCGAAGGTGATTATGATAATTACAATGGCATGATCAGAGCACTTTATGATAATGCTCTGACCCTGATGCAGGAAAAAGGCTACAAATTTGGCCAGAACCTGACTTCAGCTCAAATTGACAGTATTTCCAGCGATGTCATCTGGCCGGAATTCAGAACATTATCGACAGGAAAGAAAGTTGTCATTCCTTTTGTATACCTGTCGAAAACAACGATTGCGACCAATAAAGTTGATAAAACCACCTTCAGTGTTGGCAATGGTGTGATCAATGCGGGGAGCTTCACGGTAAATGGTGGCGATGTCATTGCCAGACGGAACCTGTTCATTCAAACCAAACAGGATTTCATCAACAACAAAGGCAATGTAAAAGCTCAGGAAAGCCTGAAAATTCAGGCAGGCAACAACATCGAGAACTACTCAGGTACAATTCAAGGCCGCGATACCAAGCTGATTGCCAATGCCATAAAAAACGAAACGTTGGTCTACCGCCACGAGTATGAACACGGCTTCTCTGAACTAGCCGGGAATCTCGCCAAAATAACCGGTTTAAATTCGCTCAACCTCACCACTGCAGGTGATGTAATCAGCAAAGGCGGGCAATTTGACTCACAAGGAACACTCCATATCAATGCCGGTGGCAGCGTCCAACTGTTAACACAGGAAGTTCGTCAGCAACATGCGCAATCCGGTAAGAAATGGACGGATTCCAGTCAGTCTTTGGTGAACCTGCAAACAAGGCTGTCTGCAGTAGATATTATTTCAATAATTGCCAATGAGAAGATCATTACACAAGGCGCAATTATTGAAAGTGAAGGCATGCTTGAACTACTTGCAGGTGAAGGCATTTATCTGACTGCAGCACAAGATCAATTCAGTTGGAGTAAAACTTTCGAAAGTAAATCAGGTGGTGTTTTCGGAACCAAGGAAAAAACAGCTGAGAGTGAACAACGTGCAGAAGTCGTTCGTACACTCCTCCGTGCTGGAAATGACATCACGTTAAATACTGAAGTGGGTCCGGTTACGTTACGTGCTGTTGAAGTAGATAGTCAGGGCGTCACCAAAATCATTGCTGACAATATCGATTTTGATTTGGAACTCGCCAGCCATGTTTACAGCTACGAAGAATCCTATGAAGGATCGCTCAGCTTCAGATTTCAAGGGAACGGTTTCAAAAAGCAAGTCGCTTATTACAACCTATTCAGAACCCAAGGCGGTTTAATGCTGGATGCCAGACACGGCATCAAAGTTGAGTTTCCTACTTTGCCCAACCAGCAGTATGTCGATTTAGACAGCTACATCGATCAAATGTCTGCCACTGAAGGCATGAGCTGGCTGAAGCAAGTGAAAGATTCCCCGGATGTAAATTGGCAGGAAGTAAAACTCATTCTGGATGAGTGGGACTATGATCAAAGCGGTTTAACCCCTGCAGCAATGGCTATTCTGGCTGTGGCTGTTGCGGTAGCGACCGGAGGGGCCGGCGTTGCTGGTGTCATGGGAGTCACCAACACTGTCATGGCTGCCGCAATCAATAGCCTTGCATTCCAGGCTTCTGCTTCTTTATTAGCGAATGGATTTGACATTAAGTCCACTCTTGACCAAATGGCGAGTTCTGAAACAATCAAATCGGTCGCCCTTGCCGCAGTCACCGCAGGTGTTTTAGAACAACTGGATACCTCTCTGTTCAATGACGCCAGTAGCGCAGCTTCCGATATTTTGGGTAATGGCATGATCGGCACTATCGCTGAGCAAGCCACCCAGCAAGTCTTCCATACTATTGTTGCATCTCAGTTAGAAAGCCTGGCAGACGGTGACGGGCTACGCAGCTTAAAAGACATAGATGAAACTGTTATCTATGCCATTGCCAGCTCAACCGTCAATGTACTAGGAAAGAGCTTAGCCAACCAAATTGGTGAAGCTAGCCGGGGTATTCGTGTCGACGAAAGCGGCAGGATTGTAGAAACCGGGATTGATCCAATCTCTGTCGGCGCCAAATATATTGCGCATGCCGCACTGGGCTGTGGTTTAGGGTCGCTGACGAATAGCATCAATAGTGCCAATAAAAAAGAAACCCTTTCCGGCTGTATGAGCGGTGCCGCAGGTGGCGTCATTGGCGAGTATATTGCTGAAAAATATAAGGAAGATATTGGATATAAAGAGCAAATCGATAATATTCAAGGCAGCACTGAAGCATTTGCCGCGAAAGTCCTGACCCAACTGCAGAATGAAAACGGACAAATCTCTAAGGTTGAATTCGATAGAGAAATTGTTCGTTTGCAAAAGATGGGGGCCGATATCTCCAGGCTGGTGAGCGGCCTTATGATTTTTGCTGCTCAGGGCGATGTCGAAGCCGGAATGAAAACCGCTGGAAACGCGGCAGAAAATAATGCTGCATTCCTCTTATGGTTACTTGCCGATACCCTTTACACAACGGCTATCGCCGCCAGTGCTTACCTGGCCATCGTGGAATTGCCCGATCTATTACAATCAGCAAGCGATGTCTTTAAACTCCTGAAATCTGATAATCCAGAGGACAGGAAAAAAGCGACAGAAGAACTTAAACGAATTGCGTATGACAATGCAGTTAATTCCATTGAAGAGGGTGCGCTTGATAAGGTTAAACAAATTGCTGGATGGAAGAAAACCATTCTTGCAATGTCGACCCTCGAAGTGCTTGAGCTGTTGAATGGCCAGTACAGTGAAATGGATGCGTCTGAAGGTGTAGCACAACTGACAGATCTTCTCCGAATGGTGAAAAATGATAAACACCTGATGGACAAACTGAGCAACGATGCCCCTCGCTCAGGCTTTGGTTCAGGTGGTGATCCAAATCATTCCGGAGGCAACAAAAAGCCGAATAAGCCTGTCGAACAACTGACCGACACTGATATCAAAGACCTTTATCAGGCGCATATCGATTCAGTCGGAAAAGTGACCATAGCACCAAGTAAATTCGAGTTCTATGTCCGAAACGGCTGGGAATATGAGCATGGCAGAGGCTGGTATAAGCCTGAAAGTGGCAATGCAACCAAAGTATCACCAGCATTTAAAGACAATGTTATCAATGGTTATGACACCAGCAAACCCATGAATCCAGTCGATGCTTGCCGCTTCCCGAACTGCGAGGGTGAACTAAAAGCGACCTACAGTGTCAACGGTCAGCCAAAGGAATTGACGGTATCCGAGTTAGGCAAAATGCGCCAGAAAGCCAAAGCAACAAAAGAAGCGAATAAGCATCAGGAAACACCAGCCCAGCAGGAAGCCTTTGTGGATGCCAGCATCGAAATGAACAATCTGAGTCACACAATTGGTAAACTGACGGGTGAAGCCATGATTCAGAACCAGTTGTTCGTTGAAGGTCAGAACGGTGTGAAACGCGTGAGAAAACTTCAGGCTTCCTACCCCGGCAGCAAGAAGGCCAATGACCAGTTTGACGACATCTATCTGATTGAGCATGATGACGGCAGTGAAAGGCTCATTTTTGCCGAGTATAAAGGAGGCTCCAATCCATCTGACAACTGTCGTGTGATTGGCAGTAACTGTTATGTGCAGGGGCATAAGGAGCACACGCTTGATACCATTAAAGCTATGACAGAGTGGAACGAAGAGGCTAACTTCTATGCAAATACTGTAGCGCCTGACCTGTTAGAAAAACATAATGAAACACTCAAGAAGATAGCTGAACACACGAATAGAAAACCGCCGACGGCTTCATTTATTAAAATCACAACCAAACTAAACCCAGACGGCTCGCTGAAAGCCAATGGCACCACTGTGGATTATAAGGAAGACGCTTTTGAATAACATCAATGCTCTCAGCCATCATATTCTGGATAAAGTATCTGCTGATGTGAATGTCAGCGATCGTTTAAACTCCTGGCTTGACCCTTTAATTGCTAGGGATATGCCTTCAGAAGCATTGGAAGGAATAGCACCAGAAGGGCATCAAAATATCCTTGGTATTAAGCAAGAATCCCTTCGATGGATTCTTGGCAGACTTGTCGTGAAACAGGCACCGAAAGATCAGATCGAATGGTTTTTAAAATCATTCAGGGATCATGGTCTGGCCTATTACCGTCTGGTATTTAATCAGGGGGAGTTTGTCCCCTTCAGTATCAACCAGCACCATTATGATGGGTTTGGCAAACCAACTGACTTCCGCCTGAATCTGGATGACTGGGTACTGGTGTTTGCCTGCTGCCTGATATTGCAGGACTATTCAGGTGCCTATGAATTGTGTGAGCTGAATGAAGCGCACATTGATCTAGATGCAAGGCAAAACGGCCCTTCAAATCGGGCATTTGATAAAGCCATGCTTAACCTGCTGAAAGGCATTCTGTACCCCGACGCAGACATGAACGCTTTACTGGTGGATGCGGCCGAGAAAATATTTAAGCCTGAATGCGTCGGCCATGAGGAACGACAGGAAGCGGTTAATTACAAATTTTTACCGCTGATCCCGCTGATTCATGCCATGTACAGCCCTAACCGGGAAACGGCTTATCCCGAAAAGCTTCAGGCTGCACTGCAAGATCACAAAGACTATTTCAGCCAGCATCATCCCTTTGATGCGCAGAACTGGTTTGCGATGACAATCACCGGTCTGGCAGCGCTGGCCTATCACCGCTGGGGCCTTGAGCCTCAGATTGAGACACTGTACATGCCGGAATGGATTGTGAAAGAATCCAATATTGATTCGAAACGAAAAACCTATCAGGACGTTTTTGGTGATCAATATGATGACGATTAAGTCTCTTATATTTTAAACATCAGAATCCGGGGTCTCCCGGATTCTTTTTTTGGCAGTAAACAACTCCCCTTACTTCGGTCCCATGCTATAGTCATTTCTCTGGAAAAATCGCTTTCTGAGCGCACAATTAATGGAAGAAAATAAATGACCGAGAGCCTTTCCAACCCATCTGAACAATACCTTGATTTTCGTTCTGATACCGTCACCCGTCCTTCAGCAGCTATGCGTCAGGCGATGGCCAATGCTGCCGTTGGTGATGATGTTTACGGGGATGATCCGACAGTCAATAAACTGGAACTCTGGGCTGCAGAGCGACATGGTTTTGAAGCCGCCCTTTTTTGCAGCTCCGGCACCCAGGCTAACTTACTGGGATTGATGGCTCACTGCGAACGCGGGGATGAATACCTGTGCGGACAGCAGGCGCACAACTACAAGTTTGAAGGCGGAGGCGCGGCTGTGCTGGGCTCAATTCAGCCGCAACCGGTCGAGAACCTGCCAGACGGAACACTGCCTTTTGATAAGCTGGCTGCTGCGATCAAGCCGGACGACAGCCACTTCGCACGTACCAGGCTGCTCAGTCTGGAAAATACGATTAACGGCAAAGTGCTTCCGCTGTCCTATCTGGCTGAAGCCAGATCTTTTGTGGATCAACACGGCCTCTCGCTGCACTTGGATGGAGCCCGGGTTTACAACGCTGTGGCAGCGCTGGATGTTGATATCACCGAAATAGTCAAATACTTCGATTCGTTCACGATTTGCCTGTCGAAAGGACTGGGCGCACCTGTGGGTTCGCTGTTACTTGGCAATAAAGAGTTCATCAAAAAAGCCAGACGCTGGCGCAAAGTGCTGGGTGGCGGCATGCGCCAGGCAGGTATTCTGGCCGCAGCGGGTAAAATCGCACTTCAGGAAAATGCGGCCCGCCTGAAAGAAGACCATGACAATGCCCGTTATTTAGCGGAGCAGTTGAACACTGTGAAAGGATTCAGCACTAAGCCAGAATGGGTACAAACCAATATTCTGTTCGCTAAAGTGGACGATGGCATTAATCAGACGCAATTACTTTCAACACTGAAAGAAAAAGGGATTCTCCTGAGTAAGGGAAATCCAATGCGTTTGGTTACCCATTTAGATGTCAGCCGTGATGATATTGATCGCTTGATTGCAGAGCTGAAATCCGCATTGTAAACCTCTGCCTGCCACCGCATTGTTATTGGGGGCAGGCACAATATCTTCAATCAGGTCGTCGCCGTATCGGTTATTGACCTGTCACCGACGTATTATCGGAATCGAGATTTTCACCCTAGTGCCCTATCGTTCTCAGTACCCTGTTGGCCTAACCTAACTCAGCCGTATTGAGTATCAGATGCACCACAATACTCAATACATACCCCAGTGCAATAACCGGTGCCCATTTGAGATGACCAAAGAAGGTGTACTTACCGTGAGCTGCGCCCATCAGGGCAACACCGGCGGCAGAACCAATCGACAGCAAACTGCCACCAACGCCAGCGGTTAACGTTACCAGCAACCAGTTGCCAATCGACATATCCGGGTTCATTGTCAGCACTGCAAACATGACCGGAATATTATCAATCACAGCAGAAAGGACACCAACAATAATGTTGGCCCACATTGGATCCCATTGTGTATACATAAGGTGCGAGGCCACACTCAGATATCCCAGCAGGCTCAGACCCCCGACACACATCACCACGCCATAGAAAAACAACAGGGTATCCCACTCCGCCATTGATACCCGTCTGAATACATCAAAGGGTACCACTGAGCCAAGACGCTCCAACGCAGCATTATCGTTATTGGCCATGGCTATCGCCCGCTTTTTCTCCAGTGAACGCGGCAAGGTTTTTTGCAGATAGAAACCAAACAAAGAGAGATAAGCCAGCCCCATCATCATCCCCATTACCGGCGGGAAGTGCAGATAAGCATGAAAGCCAACCGCCGTCAGTATCGTCAGCAAGAACAGAATCACGATACGCCGCGCACCTCGTTTCAATTCCACATACTCGCTGATCGTTTCAGGTTTGGTGCGGGGAACAAAGAAAGACATGATGAGTGCAGGGACCAGATAATTCACCAGTGAAGGAACAAATAGCTCAAAAAACTGGGTGAACCGAACCAGACCAGCCTGCCAGACCATCAGGGTTGTTATATCACCAAACGGACTGAACGCACCGCCGGCATTGGCAGCCACGACAATATTGATACAGGCAAGATTGATAAAACGGGTATTCTCCCCGCCCACTTTCATCACCACGGCACACATCAGTAACGCTGTGGTCAGGTTGTCGGCAACCGGAGAGATAAAAAATGCCAGAAACCCCGTCAGCCAGAACAGCGCTCTAAAGTTAAACCCTTTACTGACCATCCAGCTTTGTAGGGCATCAAACAAGCGTCGCTCTTCCATGGCGCTGATGTACGTCATTGCCACCAGCAAAAACAGCATCAGTTCAGCGTATTCCAGTAAGTTATGCTCAAGCGCCATGTGTGCTGTCTCAATCGCGCCCTGCTCTTTATAAGCAAAACCAATCATGATCCAGATAACACCTGCCGCCAGCAGCATAGGTTTTGACTTGCGAAGCTGCAGATACTCTTCCGCCATTACCAACCCATAAGCCACAACAAATATCAGAATGGCGATATAGCCAATAGCTGTCCGGGTCAGATCCAAGCTCATACCATCGGCACTGGCGCTGGCTAAAAAGGGGCATCCAAGCAAGATCAGAAAAAGAACAAAGTAAGACACTTTTTTACGCATTCTCTACTCCATGAGACAACACACTCAACAAACAATACACTGTTGCATTGTTTATATTGTGGTTCAGCACAGCAATAATGCGATGAAATGACTCAAAAATTTGTGGTGCTTCACTTTCGCAGAGACAACCGGTCAATGAGAAAAAAGAAAGGGACCCAAACGGGTCCCTGACTGAGAGGTGCTTATTGGCCCCATATTTCTGTCACAAATTCCGGATAATCGACAAACGGGTTGCGGTTGCCCTGGAAATCGTAAACGTCTTCGTTGCGTTCTAATTCTTTCTGGCTGACCGGATCTTCCTGATGCCATTGCAGTAACATTGTCAGAAACCACTCTTCAAACACCTGATCATGAGTTCCGTTCAACACTGCGTCGCCGTATGTGTTATTCGATTCCCAGCCGGAAATCACGTTTTGATAGCGGGTGGCCATATAAAAATAAGCCCGGGCAATGTCACCTTTAAAGGCATCTACAGGCTCAAACACTGTCCCCGAATAACTCAGGCCTGATGCAGTCGATCCCAACTTTGAACCATTATCAGAAATGTAAGTCGCACTGCCAACTTCGCCGTAGGGATAACTGCTTCGTCTGCCATTCACATAACCATCTGTCGGGAACACATGATGCACATCGGTATTCATCGGTGCGACGGCCCCGCCGAACCAGCTCCGAGGGAAAGAATGCTCGCGGTTGTAACAATCGCCTTCACCACTGTAGGAGCCACATTGATCGTTGCCTGGAGTAAAGGTATAGCTATCGGTTCCCGAGGAATTTTCTGAATAAATGTCCAGAATGGAACCGTCATTTTCATAGCTTTCATCCAGTTCATACTCGCTATAAAACGTCCACAGATCGCTATAGCTCTGAGCACTGTGATCCTTGATGATATTGTACAATGCTGTTTTCAGTGTATATCCGGTCAATCCTTCAGCCGTTTGGTAGTAACTCGACAAATCACTCAGTCCGCCACCTGAGCCTGTTCCTCCTGAACTGCCGCCTTCGCTGCCTGTGGGTTCAAACCGATCCACATAAACGACTTCAGAGCCATCAAAGCCCGGCTGATCATAGAAACGTAGCCCTACCTCAATACTGGTGGTACTCCCAGCTGTATAGCTATACCTGAGCTGCTGCCACTGACCGGTAGTGGCAGGAGTGGAATATTCCAGATAACCATCAACATACAAGCGTGCGGCCACCCCTCCCTCAGTGTGGTAAATCCAGACACTGAACTCATAAGTTTCGCCATCAGTCACACTGACAGTCTGACGAAAATCCGTTGAACTTTGCGTTCCAGTATTAACAGTTATTGCCGCAGCACTGCTCCCTGAGTAAACCTGACTACTGGTGACATCTACACTGATCCCTGAATCAATGGTTGTCCAATGTTCTGGACTCCCATTACTCCAGCTTTCAAAGTCGCCGTTACTGACCTGAGCGACTGCCACGCCCTGCACTCCGAATGTTAAAAGTCCCAGCAGAGTTAATGCTCGTTTCATGTAAATTCCCGCGATATTTGTTAACTAAGTGTTAAGAGTTCAAAGTTGCACACAAATCTCGATTTATGAACAAAATTATGAATGAGCTATCACCTTTTTGATAACTACATCAAATTAACAACATAATATGAAACAAACATGAAGAGGTTCGTTGACAGCGTCATTGGCTAAACAATACAGCCAGGCGGTAAAAAATATCCTCACGAACAGAGTTTTTACTAAGCTGGAAGTAGTACCAATCAGAAACTGTGTATGGTCAGATTTTTCATGAAGAATAGCAGCCAGTGATAAAGCGAAAACTAACCTAACTCGTGACAATAAATACAAAAACTCCATCTCAATCACGGGTTGTCGGACCGGAAAATAAGCAGACCTGTATTCTGGTTGGTATCACTCGGCGTCATCTGAATAGGGGCACTGGACTATGATAAAAACACTGTTTAGACCCGCGTTGTTATGCTTTACAACCGGCCTGTACCTTTCTTTGATTCCCCCTGTATCAGCAGAGGATCCGCTGATACCCAGCCCTCCTGAGATAGCCGCCGACGCTTGGGTTCTGATGAGCTATCAGTCAGGGCAAGTGATCGCAGGCAGTAATGAGAACAAAGCGCATGCCCCCGCCAGCCTGGTCAAAATTATGACAAGTTATGTGGTCGGAACTGAGCTGAAAGCCGGTCATATTCACGATGACGACAAAGTGGTGATCAGCGAAAATGCCTGGAGTCAAAAGTTTCCGGGTTCTTCGGTTATGTTTATCAAAGTGGGCGATGAAGTCTCCGTTGATGACCTCAATCATGGCGTAATCATTTCTTCCGGTAACGATGCCACTGTTGCTCTTGCCGAGCATGTTGCCGGGCATACTTCAGCATTTATCGAAATGATGAACCGCCAGGCTGAAAACCTAGGCATGAATAATACCTATTTTGCCAACCCGCATGGTTTAGACAATGATCAGCAAGCGACAACGGCTTATGATATGGCGCTGCTGACGCGAGCCTTTATTCGTGACCTGCCTGAAATGTATGAACTGTTCAAAATCAAATCATTCACTTTCAACAACATTAAACAAGGCAACCGTAATCCACTTCTCTGGGACACCAGCCTTAATGCCGATGGCGTGAAAACAGGATATACCAAAGATGCAGGCTATAGCCTGGTTTCATCCGCTTCCCAAGGGGATTTCAGGCTGATAGCCGTGGTACTGGGAACAGAAAACGTGAATGCCCGCCGTAACGAAAGCAAAAAATTACTAACCTGGGGCTTTCGTTTTTATCAGGATCTCAAACCTGATTTTGACAATAACACACTGAAAAAAGCCAAAGTCTGGTATGGCTCTCCGTCAAATGTTCAGGTTGAAGTGGGCGATGGCGGCGTTCTTACCGTACCGCGCCGTCAGCGGAAAAGTCTGGAGCACAAGGTATTCTACAACTCCAATCTGGAAGCCCCTGTTACCGAAGGCCAGCAGGTTGGCAAAGTCGAATGGTATCTCGACAAGCATTTACTGACAGTTCAACCGATTCTTGCGGCGGAAACTTCAGAAAAAGCGCCGTGGTACAAATCCATGATAGATACCGTCTGGCGGCCTATTGGGCGCTGGTTCAGTGATCAGGATTGGGATCCGAGAACAGATAAAGCAATCGCCGAAACCACGCAATAAACAGCATACGCTACCGGGTCTACTCCAGACCCGGTTTCAGCCAGACGGATTTAAAATCAAACCACCCCATAGAATTGGGTTCCATACCTTGTACCGGACCGGCGCTGTACACCCCTAACCAGGCATGAAATAAAGGGATCACTTGTCCTGATTTGACCAGATTCGCACCTATGTCATGACTGGGGCACGTACGGCCGCTCTCTGAACGCCATGCCATAACACGCTGATTCAGTGAATCAAATTCATTTTCAGGCATAGCCCGTGAAATATGGTCGAAACTGTAAAACCAGGTCAGAAGAGCATCATCTCTGTGATTACTCAGGCTCATACCATTTAGCCAGATATCGATCTTATCCGCGTACTTCCCCATCAATACATCTGTGTTGCTCAGCTCCATCACTTTGAGTCTCAGTCCATCTTCAGCCAGAACACTGTCGATCGCCCGGGCAAGCTCATGGTAAACCGGATGATGTTGCGGGAACGCCAGCGTCACCATGCGTTTAGCAGGCAGAGCAGCTTTTATCGGTAGCGGATTAAGATCTGTCCAGCCAGGTAACAATCCAAAGGCATTGATCAGACGGATATCGCCTATCTCTGCCGGGTTCATCCTCGACAGCAATTGCATTGGCGCAAGCCGGCTCTGAAAATACGCCTGCCACTCAGGATCGCTGGCAAGACCATTGACTCTGTTTAGCAACAGATAGCTGCATCCTTCATCCAGGGTTAACTGATCATTCACGTCCTTAATCTGCTCAACAACCCTATCCGTTCCGGGTTGCAAATAGCAGGCGGTGACACCGGTTAAAATCCAGATCTCGACCACATCTATCAGAGCCCGGAATCCAAAATAGTGATCGAACGCTTCCAGTGTCAAACGCTGCCTGTCATTTTGCGTGACTTTATAAGGCCCGGTGCCCACAGGAAACAAATCCGCCTCCTTTTCACTGTCCAGCTCGGCAGGCTGAATCACCGCCATAATGTTGGCCAGCAAATCAGGCAAACGATAATCATCATGGCTAAGACGAATATCAACGGTATTAGGGAAGGGTGAAGAAATATGGCTGAGGTGACAGAATAATTTATGTTCTTTCAGCCGCTCGAGACTCTTCACTACATCCTGGCTGTCCAGCAGACTGCCGTCGTGAAACCGAACAGCAGGACGCAGATAGAACCGCCAGTGACGAGCAGAAAAGGCCTCCCAATGATGAGCCAGATCGCCTTCGGTTTCCTCTTTTTCCTCATTAATCCGCGTCAGTCCGTTGAAAATCTGCCGAACGAGGTGCTGCTCAGAACGCCGGAGCGGACGAAGCGGATTGAGATTGGTAAACGCGCGGTAATACGGGACGCGAACGATCTGACGTCCTTTTTGCGTAGTCAGCCCAAGCTGTTCCTGTATGAGCTGAGCCAGCTTATTAGCATCGTGCCCCAGCGCTTCCAGAGCGGGTTCCAGTTTGCCATCGGCAACCAGCTTGCGGGCGTGATTGTACTGCAGCTCAGTATCCGTACTATGAAAGACTAACCGTGACTGTTTGCCACGACCGATAGCCGGTTCCCAGTCTATCCATCCCTTCTCGACCATCTTATTGATGACCATACGTACATTGCGGCGCGTACAAAACAGCACATCAGACATGTCCTGCAAGTTTGTATCGCTGTCCTGACCGGAAAAATGGCTATAAAGACGCTGGAATTGCGTTTTCAGACGCTGACCACTCATAGAAAAGGGGAACCTTTTAAATTGGGATTTTCAATTTTTTGTTTCCCTATTTTAGTCTACATTGCTGTTACATGAAACCGCAGCATTCAGCTTCTGCCCTTTATTCTTATACAGAATGAAGCACTTAGCTGGCTGGTTTCATTTTATGGCAGCCGGACAAAACGAAGACCTCCCCCAGTCTTCGGCGCCTGAGTGTTTGTCCGGTTGCCTTTTCCCTGTCCGATCAAAAAAGCGCCTTTCGGCGCTTGATGTACACGGCATTCGGTTGACCCGTTTTTCAGGACACGTCTGATGATTTGGTTTGTGATGCTTTAGTTTGTGACATCTGCTGGGATTGCAATTCTTTCAGTTGCTTTTTCAGCGCATCATTCTCATTTTGCAGCGTTTTCTGTCCGGCCAGCAATTCTGTTTGCTCTTTTTTAGCCAGCTTGTTGGCTTCAGCCAGTTCCGCTTTTACCGCCCGGAGTTCTTCATTCAGCGATGCCACTTTCGCCGTGCTGGCGTCAAGATCGGTTCTCACTTTACGCTGATTGCGCTGTGCCGTTTGCTTGGCTTTCTGTGCTTTTTCACACTCAGACGTCATAAGCGCTAACGCTTGTTCCAGCTCAGCCATTTGTTGTGAATTGTCTGCAGCAGCGCTTTCCTGACCTGTCATCGCCAACCAACCCGATAGCATATTCTCACTGGCCAACTGCATCATATCGAACGGAAACACCAGTCCTTGCTCTTTGGTTTGCTGCACTTTTTCATTCAATACCTTGTCGGCTTGTTCGAACTGCCGGATGGTATTGTCATAGCTGTCGTGTGTTGCCCAGGTAAACTGCTTCGCCGCAATCGCTTCCCATGCACGGTGAACCTGCATCCAGGTTTCAACGTGAGAAAAGTACAGGCTAGGGTCAAACACCGGTGAAGACCATTGTTGTTGCAAAGCCTTTTGTAAACCATTTTCCATCAGTCATTCTCCTAAAGTTGGCTTCAATTTAGCAATTGTCCTTGTGATTCCCTTTCGGGATATGCCCTAAACAACATGGCACACTGTGCGCACAATGCCAGATGCGCATAGTTTACCTACCCAAAATGACAGCATAAAGAACAAAAAACAAGCAGCGCTATGCTTTGATCATTGAATTAGTGAATGTTAAGAGAAACTTGAGATAAACGTTACACCAAAATGTAACTGTCATATTGTCATGAATTTGCGATGTTAACCCGCTAGCCTCAGGGGAGTCATCACACACAGAAGCACCAATTTGCCGACTGTATGAAGAAACTTAAACGCTATCAGTACGAACGCTACGCCATTTTATGCCGACAGGCTTATCCGGCTGACTTTGACCATACCCAGTATGGCTTTGACCCGGCAGGCCGGCGAGATATTACCGACAGATGGGGGCGAACCATTATCCGGGTACTCTGGGGAGAGCAGAATGAAGCCATAGTCGTGTTCAAAGGATCGCAAAACCTGTGGGACTGGCTGCTTAATTTTGCGTGTTTTCCGCAAAAACTGCCGGGCAGACGCAAGCCTTATCATGTCCACTGGGGCTATCACTCTCTTCTGGAACAGAAAAGTAAAATAGACACAAATCGGTACGCAGAGGCGTTCCCCTCCATGTCGGCTTCACAAGAAATTGATTATCTGCAAGCCGCCGATGCTGAGCATTTCCAGGATGAATCGCTCTACCAGCAGATTCGCTCAACCCTGTTACCCTTAATCAGCAACGGAAAAAAGGTGTCTTTTACCGGCCATTCCTCTGGTGGCGCCATGGCGGTACTGACAGTGGAAAGGCTGGGCAAAGAGTTTCCTGACGCTATCAAACGGGTTGTGACTTTCGGGCAACCGGCGGCCGGTTTCTGGAGCTTCAAAAAAGCCTACAGTTACCATCACTGCACCTACCGGATTTGCTGCGATCTGGACATTGTCACCTTTCTGCCAGCCATCCCTCTGATGCACTGGCATGTAGGGAAAATGCTCTGGCTGCATAACGAGAAGATCTACGACAACATCTCTACACCAGTCAGACTCTACAAATCACTGGTGAGCTGGATATTACGCCCTATTACCTACCACTATATGCACAAATACATCAGGAATAAGGACTACTTTGATAAGCACTGATTCCTGACTCACGCTGAATCTGCGGAATTGTAATAATTTAACATACCTTCTTTTGCCTGTTTCATGTATCGTTGAGGCTGAATCCAGCAGAAATCGACGATATGCATTCTCAAATCACACAGTTGCTCGCACAAAAAAATGTCTGGATGGCCAGTCATATTACGGACGCTGAGTTTCCCACAGCACTCAGCAAACAGGGTCTCGCCCTTTACAACACCGCGCATAACGAACTGACAGCCAATTCGGTTCAAGCCTCTGATTTCGCTTTGCCTTCAGATCTGTTGAGTGTCTACCCTGTCGATTGCCACCCTCTCACTATCCGATTTTCTTTGGTTCATGCCAGCCAATGGCAAGATGAAGAGTCTGAAGCTGTCATAGAGTTTCTGACGCAAATCATGCTGGAAACCGACGGGCCGGCTCAACTGTTCGTGGGTTTCTATCAAGGTAAACCTGCAGCCTGCGGTATGCTGTTTACTAACCCGGACACCCCGAACGACACCTTAATCAGCGATATCTGTGCGCTTCCGCTGCCAAATCATGATGAACTTGTCGCTGCCATGACAAGTTGGCTCATTCAGCAAGCGTCTGATAAGTCGGAAAGTTTGTGGTTATGTTAAGCCCGTCAGTCTGTGCTTTCCTTGCCGGTACAGACTGATCCACCGCGCCATTGCTGTTTACCCTTCTACACCTGCTGCCAACCAGATTTCAGCCCAGTAATTACTGCTGGCTAAATTTCATTTTTTCGAGTTATTTCTCAAATATTCTTATTTTTCTGCTGGTTAGCGTTAACTTTCATCTTAAAGCAACAACTCCTTAACATAACTGTACCTATTATTTCATCGGGAGAATGATTCTCTTTAATTAATCAACAAGGACACTTTCGATGAAAAAAACGATAGGAACAACTTTATTATTGTTGTCATCCTTCACTCAGGCAGAATCGTTAAACGTCATGGCGTACAACACGCTGCTACTGTCTTTCGGCGATTGGGATCAGACCAATCGCGCCCAGCGGATACCCGCTGCGATTTCTGCCCTGGAGAACATTCCCGATGTGCTGATCATCAATGAAGCTTTCAACCCAGATTCCGAAGTCATGCTTAATGAACTGGCGTCGCTTTATCCATATCAAACACCGGTTGTGGGCTTAGATTGCAGCGGTCGGGGATGGGATGCATTAACAGGCGATTGTTCCAACTCTATTGTGGTTGTGCGTGGCGGCGTCTCTATTTTGTCCCGCTACCCCATTGTGAGCCAGAAAGCACATGTTTATCACGCCAGCGACAACAGCACCTGGGATTATTATTCCAACAAAGGTTTTGCCTACGTCGAAATTGACAAGAATGGTCAGCGCTTCCATCTGCTTGGTACACATCTGCAATCCAGTACTGACAACCCGGATAAAGAACACCCGGTGCGTATGGCCCAACTGACTGAAATGCAGAATTTCATTTCAGCACAAGCTATTCCGACCTCAGAGCCCGTTATTATTGCAGGCGATCTGAATGTGGAATGGAGCCGCCAGGATCAGATTGCAGACATGCTGGCAACGACACAAAGCCATCTGTTCTTTCCCGATCCGAGCACCGGCAGCTTCTCTGCCAAATACAATTGGGTCACAAAATCAGGTGCGTACAGAGACGGATACTCACTCAACTACAACGATACTCTGGATTATGTACTCTGGCACCAACACTATCTGCAACCTACAGTACCGGCGGCGATGAAAGTGGTGAAGCTGCAAGCTGATGAACAATGGTACTGGCATTACCTGAAAGGTAAATGGCCACTGCCGGAAGGTGAATATTGGCATAATGGCTATTACAGCGATCTGTCAGATCATTACCCAGTCCAGGCTGAGTTTGTGTTTCCTGATCAATAAAAAACCTGTCTTTGAAACCCTGCCGTTGAAACCATGCTGTTGAAACCATCGCTATCGCGGCTGGCACTGGTTCAGAGGTGACATCAAAAAGGAGCACCTGAGTGCTCCTTCTGCCTGTCTGCCTGAGTGAAGTTTTAACCCACCGATCAGCGGCTGACACTCAGTAACGCTTTTGCCAGGTAATCCAGTTTCTGCTCCTGCAAACCCGCAATGTTAATCCGGCCGTCACCAACAGCATAAATACCGAATTCATTACGTAACTGAATAATTTGCTCCTGACTTAAACCTGTGACGGAAAACATCCCTTTATGCTTTTCAATGAAATCAAACGCATCGGAGCCATTGTCCCGCACAGCCTGAGTTAAACCCGCCCGCAGACGTCGCAAACGCTGGTTCATGTCCGTCAGCTCGCTTTTCCAGGTGGCGGTCAGAGAGTCATCATTGAGGACAGTCGCCACCAGAGCTGCACCATGATCAGGTGGCATAGTATAAGAAGCACGCGCCAGCTGCAGAATTCTGCCCTTGGCCTTCTGAGCTTCTTTCAGGGAATCACTGATGATAATCGCCGCGCCTGTTCGTTCACGGTACAAACCAAAATTCTTTGAGCAGGAAGTGGCAACAATCATTTCTTCCACATTGTCAGCCAGATGGCGTAAACCGGCAGCATCTTGCTCCAGCCCGTCACCAAATCCCTGATAAGCGATATCAACAAAAGGCAGAAAACCATTTTTATTTGCAAGCTCAGTGATTGCCTTCCAGTCATCAAATGAAATGTCGGCACCGGTCGGGTTATGGCAGCAACCATGCAGCAATACCACATCTTTAGGGCCGGCTTTCGCCAGCTCTGCCAGCATAGCTTCGCTGTTAACTTGTTTGGATGCGGTATCGAAGTACGGATAGAACTTCACTTTCAGGCCAGCCGCTTCCATTACCGGTTTGTGGTTGACATAACTGGGGTTTGAAATCCACACGGTTGTGTCTGGTTGAGCCAGATACATCAGATCGGCCAGCATACGCAGTGCGCCACTGGCGCCCGGGGTCTGTACCGCAGCAGCACGCTGATAAGCAGAGGTATCTTTAATGAGTAAATCCATCATTGCCTGATTGAAGACTTCATCGCCCGCTAACCCAACATACGCTTTGGTTTTCTGTGTTTCCAACAGACGCTGCTCAGCCTGAAATACCGCCTGCATAATTGGCGTTTCACCTTGGCTGTTGCGGTATACACCGATGCCCAAATCCATCTTCTCAGAACGGGCATCCTCGCGGAACATTTGTGTCAGGGATAAAATTGGATCGAGTTGTGCTTCAGTAAGCTGCTTGAACATCTGTGAAATTCCGTTTTGTTATTGCGACTTTCCTCAAATTATCATGCACCTTATCGAAGGTCACTACCCCAGCTCAGAAATAGTCCTGCCAGTGTTTATCCAGATTAACAGCACCATGTAATGAAATTGTTACAACCTGAATTGATCTGGATTAATCAAACACCAATAAAGCTTGCAAGGGTTGACCAAGCACCTAAATTTAAAGCATGAAGGGTACATCCAACCGGAGGCCATCATGAAAAACAGCGTTGATGTTCGCGCCTTACTAACCGCCTATGAAAAGATAAAAACGCTGGGAACACCCGTCGAAAACGGCAAACAACTCGATGATATTACCTGTACAGAGAGTTACGACGGTTACAGCGTCAGCCTGTCAGACGGTAATGTCAGTGTTGATGTTAACTTTCACAACACTTATCACTTTCATACCCTGAACGAAGATCCAGACACAGTCATTAACCAGACAACGACAGATTTTCACCACAACAACGAAACCCAGATTCAGGCATTTTTGAATAAGTTGCACGATTTAAATACACGTTATTAATGTGTTACCTAAAGTCGCTCTGCCGGCTTTAGGTTTTACCTTTTCCTGACATTATCCCGCCACAGCTTGATTAAGCTGGAAACATAGACACAGTTGAAAGGTCTAGTTAACCGGAAAAGCTGTAACGAACTTTGTGCCCCATCCAGTAACAAAGTGCATCCACAGCGTTTTCTGTCAATGACTCACTAACCACATGTGGCGAACCAGTCATCACTCAAAACAAAAAAAAGAAAGAGAGAGAGAGAGAGAAGAATGAACGCTGAAATATTGAATAAGCAAGAACAGGAACGTGTGATTGCTGCTTTGAATGAATGTTACCGCCGATTGGAAGCTGCTGAACTGACCCCGCAGGAAATTTCGCAAGAGGGCTTCAGCCTGATGTTTACCTCAGCCTACAAAATGATTGATGGCTGAGATTGAGCGCTAAACGTCCTCAGTTCCCCCCTGCTGATGTTTACGAAATGAAAAAAGGAGCGCATTGCGCTCCTTTCCATTTTTATCAACAGGCTTCACTGCTGACAGCAACCATTAACCACGGTAATAACGCTGTGGTACGAACGGCATTTTCTCCACTGTCATTGGCAGTTTCTTCCCGCGAACTTCAGCGAAAATCTCAGTACCAATCGTGGCGAGCTCAGTTTTTACATAAGCCATAGCAACCGGGGCTTCTTTCGTTGGCCCAAACGTACCGCTGGTCACAATGCCGATTTCGTTATCGTCAGCATCAAACAGCTTGCTGCCTTCACGCACTGGCGCTTTCGACTGACCAATCAAACCAACACGCTTGCGGGCTACATCTTTAGTCGCAATCTGATTCAGAATCAGTTCTGCGCCGGGGAATCCACCCGCACGTTCACCATCAGCACGGCGAGGCTTACTGATACCCCATAACAAGCTGGCTTCTACCGGCGTAGTAGTGGTATCAATGTCATGGCCATACAGGCACAGGCCACACTCAAGGCGCAGTGAATCTCGTGCACCCAGACCAATCCACTCAACTTCTCCGTAGGTAAGCAATGTACGCGCCAGCTCTTCCGCCTTATCTGACGGCACGGAAATTTCGTAACCGTCTTCACCTGTGTATCCAGAACGGCTGATATAGCATTCTGCGCCCAGCAGTTCCAGTTTAGTGGCATCCATAAACAGCATATCGCTGACGGCAGGATTCAGACGCGCCAGCACCTCGGCCGCTTTCGGACCTTGCAGAGCAAGCAACGCACGATCGTCAATAATTTCCAGCGTCACATCAGCAGGAAGGTGCGCCTGAATGTGCGCAATGTCTTGATCTTTACACGCCGCATTGACCACAACAAACAAATGATCACCGAAATTGGTCACCATCAGATCATCTAAAATGCCACCGTTTTCGTTAGTAAAGAAAGCATAACGCTGCTTGCCATCCGGCAGATCGATGATGTCGACAGGGACCAGTGTTTCCAGGGCTTTCGCCGCATTTTCGCCATGTAAACGCAGCTGACCCATGTGGGAAACATCAAACAAACCGGCTGATTCACGGCAATGGATATGCTCTTTACGCACGCCCAGCGCGTATTGCACTGGCATGTCGTAACCTGCAAACGGAACCATTTTGGCACCCATCTCAATGTGAAGGGCATGCAAAGGTGTAACAAGAAGATCCTGAGACATTGATATTTACTCCATTCACCGCACAGCGGCTGTTGCATCAATTTCTGTGGCAGATTGACTTAACCTGTCACGTGTAGATGTTGCTAGCAGGCAGATAAACTGTATCTCTGTTTCCAATAGTAGATAAAGTTTCTTATCTCTCAACCTAGCCGTTCTCAAAGTGCGACAGAGGCTGTGTTTCATCCCTCTGTCATTGTGTCTGTTACCGCGATAACGCGACGGTTATGACGCTGTCACCCAAAGAATAAGTGCGTCTTCATCACTGACCGAAACCAGCATGTGCCCCATGGTGGCATCGTAGTACACTGAATCACCTTCACTCAGGCGTACCGGTTCATAGAACTCAGAAAAAAAAGTAATTTTGCCGGACAGCACAAGTAAAAACTCTTCGCCGTCATGCCGGATCCAGTCGGAATAATCGTCAAAATGACGAGCACGAACCCGCGACTTAAAGGGCATCATTTTCTTATTGCGTAACTGGGTCGCCAGCAATTCATGCTCATAGGTCGTAGTGGGATGTGGCTTGCCTTCGCCCTGTCGAGTAATATCTCTCCGCCCGGTTGCAACCAGCTGCTTGGGCGGCGCAAACAATTGCGGAATATCTATCTGTAATCCGGTGGCCAATTTCTGCATCGCCTGGAAGGTCGGCGAGATTTGTTCATTCTCAATCTTAGACAAGGTTGAACGCGCCAAACCGGTACGCTTGCTGGCCTCTTCCAATGTCAGACCATGAGCCATACGTATGTCTTTCAACCGCTTGCCTAACTGCAACGGTTCAATATTCTCTGACTCCCGTTCCCTGGCGACAGTCAGTGATGGGTACGGATCCACTTGCTGTTCATCACTACTCATTTTGCCCTCCGAGGCACGTCTTTCAGTCATTCTTACACAAGCCGTTAACAAGTGGGAAGCCAGTCAAAGACAAAACCATGACCTATACAACATATTTGAAATAAAGTTTCCAATAGGAAACACAAGGTAAAGTCTGACGCTTTTCCCAATAACAGACACTCAGATTTTCCACCGCTGATATCATTACAATGACAACGTAAAAAGCAGCGCAATCGGCCACTAGAGTGCATTACCACTGGTGTCAGCCACTAAAAAGAATTAGAGCTGACACACATTTCTGCCAGATTAATACCGAAAAGATGGTCCCTATCATAGAAATTTACATGACAAGAAGCAAACGTTTGCGTAAGATTGCGACCACTAAAATGAACAATAATCCACTATTGGAAATTCTGGTTTGATCCGTTATCAATAGAAACGTATGTAACGCACTTGTTAGGCAAATGCACTTCTGTGCTTCGCTTAAGCCAGGGAAGCGATAACAACGAGACATAACGACATATACCGCTCTGCGTACCGATATACCGAACAGCACGAACCGGTTCAGAGCGCGAATTGAGGATAACGTGAAATGAAAGCTTCATACCAAAACCACGACTTGGAAATGTTCTTCTCAACCAACCTTGCCGAGGTTGATGGCGCAGTGAATGCCGGTATTGCCGCAGAGCTGAACCGCCAGAATCAGCAAATTGAGCTGATTGCCTCTGAGAACATCGTCTCCAAAGCCGTCATGCAAGCTCAGGGCACCTGCCTGACCAACAAATACGCCGAAGGCTACGCAGGACGCCGTTACTACGGTGGCTGTGAGCATGTTGATGAAGTTGAGCGTATTGCCATTGCGCGCGCCAGACAGCTTTTCCAGTGTGAATACGTCAACGTTCAACCGCACTCGGGCGCACAGGCAAACGGCGCTGTCATGTTGGCACTGCTGCAGCCGGGCGATACCATTCTGGGGATGTCTCTGGATGCCGGCGGTCACCTGACTCACGGTGCGCGCCCTGCCCTGTCGGGCAAATGGTTCAACGCCGTTCAGTACGGCGTACGTCAGGGCAGTTGCGATATTGATTACGATCAGGTGCGCGAGCTGGCACTTGAGCACAAACCCAAAATGATCATTGCCGGCGGTTCTGCAATTCCGCGTCAGGTGGATTTCGAGAAATTCCGCGCCATTGCCGATGAAGTCGGAGCCTATCTGATGGTAGATATGGCGCACATCGCAGGTTTGATTGCAGCCGGTGAACACCCGTCACCCCTGCCGCACGCGCATGTTGTCACCACAACAACACACAAAACACTGCGTGGCCCTCGTGGCGGTATGATTCTGACCAACCACGAAGACATTAATAAGAAGATCAATTCTGCCGTGTTCCCAGGCCTTCAGGGCGGCCCGCTGATGCATGTCATTGCCGGTAAAGCTGTTGCTCTGGGTGAAGCGCTGGAACCCGAATTCAAGCTGTACATCAAAAATGTGATCAACAATGCCAAGGTGCTGGCAGAGACGCTGCAGACACGCGGTTGTGACATTGTCACAGGTGGTACTGATACCCATCTGATGCTGGTTGACCTGCGTCCGAAAGGCCTGAAAGGTAATCAGGTCGAAGAGGCGCTGGAACGTGCCGGTATCACCTGTAATAAGAACGGTATCCCGTTTGATCCTGAAAAGCCGATGGTGACATCAGGTATCCGCCTCGGTACACCGGCTGGAACCAGCCGTGGCTTTGGCGAAGCCGAATTCAAGCAAATCGGTGAGTGGATCGGCGATGTGCTGGATGGCCTGGCAGCCAGTCCGGACAATAACAACGAAACAGAACAACGCGTGAAGCAGCAGGTACAGAAACTGTGCAGCCGCTTCCCGCTGTACCAGTAACTTCATTTTAATATGAAAGAAAATGGTCGGCAGGCAGTTTCGATTCCCGCCTGCCCTCACAAATAACAAAGATGCAGAAACATTGCGCGAGGAGATTTAAATGAGCAACCTAAAGTTTACTGAAAGCCACGAGTGGGTACGCGACAACGGCGACGGTACTATCACCATGGGTATCACTGACCACGCTCAGGGCCTGCTGGGTGACGTGGTTTTCGTAGACCTGCCAGACGTTGGCGACAGCACCGAAGCCGGTGAGTCTTTCTCTCTGGTTGAATCTGTGAAAGCGGCCTCTGACATCTATGCCCCGGTAACAGGCGAAATCGTTGAGATCAACGAAGAACTGAGTGACAGCCCGGAACTGATCAATGAAGCACCGTTCGAAGGCGGCTGGATTGCTAAAATCAAGATTGCTGACGTTGAAGAACTGAGCAAACTGATCGATGCTGACCAATATCAGGCAGCTATCGAAGAGTAATGGAACACCACGGCTTTCAACATGAAAGCCGTTTTTCCAACCCAAGATGATTCTCGCCATTGCCCAGACATCCACTGGCAATGTGTAGTAACTGTTCAGGAAAGAACCATGACCGACATGAACCTTTTACATGCACTCAGTGACGACAAAGCTTTCGCTGCCCGTCACAACGGCCCAAATGACGCACAGCAGACAAAAATGCTGCAGACCATTGGCGCCGACAGCATCGACAAGTTGATTGAAGAAACTGTACCGGCTTCCATCCGTCTGAAAGAGGCGATGAAGCTGGATCAGCCGCAAAGCGAAGCAGACATGCTGTCTGCGCTGAAGACTGTTGCCCGTAAGAACGTCATCAACCGCAGTTTCATCGGTCAGGGTTACTACAACACCTTAACGCCGAATGTCATTCTGCGTAACGTGCTGGAAAATCCGGGCTGGTATACGGCTTACACACCGTATCAGCCAGAAATTTCTCAGGGCCGCCTGGAATCACTGCTGAACTACCAGCAGATGATCATGGATCTGACCGGCATGGAACTGGCGAATGCCTCCCTGCTGGACGAAGCCACTGCAGCCGCAGAAGCCATGACCCTGTGTCAGCGTGCCAGCAAGAGCAAGAGCAAAGCCTTCTTCATCTCTACCGACCTGCACCCGCAAACCATCGACGTGGTCGTGACCCGTGCAGAATACATAGGTATTGAGATTATCCGTGGCAAAGCTGAAGAGCTGGACAACCACGACGTATTCGGTGCGCTGGTTCAATACCCGGGCACAACAGGTGCTATTGCCGACCTGACTGACATCATTGAAAAAGCACACGCCAAGAAAACACTGGTTGCGGTTGCTTCCGACCTGCTGGCACTGACTATCCTGAAAGCGCCGGGCGAAATGGGTGCTGACGTTGTTATCGGTAGTGCACAACGCTTCGGCGTACCAATGGGCTTTGGTGGTCCGCATGCCGGTTTCATGGCAACCAAAGATCAGCACAAACGTACCATGCCAGGCCGTGTCATCGGTGTTTCAAAAGATGCCAAAGGCAATCAGGCGCTGCGGATGGCAATGCAGACACGTGAGCAGCATATCCGCCGCGAAAAAGCGACTTCTAACATCTGTACCGCTCAGGCGCTGCTGGCCAATATGGCAGCCTTCTATGCGCTGTACCATGGCCCGGAAGGTCTGCGTAAAATCGGTCGCCGCGTTCATCACCTGACGGCAATTCTGGCTGCTGGTCTGCGTAACGCTGGTCTGGAACTGGTTAACGATACCTTCTTCGATACTGTGACCATCAACTCAGGCAAACAAACCGATACTATCTACAAGAAAGCACTGGCTGCCGGTATCAATCTGCGCCAATACAGCGACAAACTGGGTGTCAGCCTGGATGAAACCACCAAAGTCACTGACGTCGAAGAACTGCTGGAGATCTTCACCGGTCAGGCACTGAAAGCCACTGCTTTCACAGACGATATTGCCGCTGACGAATTTGCCGCTATTCCGCAAAGCTGTCGCCGCACCACAGAGTTCCTGACTCACCCTGTGTTTAACCAGTACCACAGTGAAACGCAAATGATGCGTTACATGAAGAAACTGGAAAACAAAGACTATTCTCTGACCCACGGTATGATCCCGCTGGGCAGCTGCACCATGAAGCTCAATGCCGCAGCAGAAATGATCCCTGTTACCTGGCCTGAATTTGGCGGCTTGCACCCGTTTGCACCGGCCGATCAGACTCAGGGTTATCAGGAACTGGCGAGCAAGCTGTCTGAAATGCTGTGTGAAATCACCGGCTACGATGCCTTCTCCCTGCAACCTAACTCTGGCGCACAGGGTGAATACGCCGGTCTTATTGCCATTCAACGCTACCACGCGGCCAATGGCGACAGCCACCGTAACGTGTGTCTGATCCCAAGTTCGGCGCACGGTACTAACCCGGCTTCTGCAGCCATGGTGTCGATGAAAGTTGTGGTGGTTGGCTGTGATGCCAACGGCAACATCGATGTCGAAGATCTGAAAGCGAAAATTGAAAAACACCGCGACAATCTGTCGTGCATCATGATCACCTACCCGTCTACTCACGGTGTGTACGAAGAAGCGGTACGTGAAGTGTGCGAACTGGTTCACGCCGCAGGCGGTCAGGTGTATCTGGACGGTGCCAATATGAACGCACAGGTTGGCCTGACCAACCCTGGCTTTATCGGTTCGGACGTTTCTCACCTGAACCTGCACAAAACCTTCTGTATCCCGCATGGCGGCGGTGGTCCGGGCATGGGACCTATCGGTGTGAAATCACACCTGGCACCATTCCTGCCAGGCCACGTTGAATCAGTGAAAGCAACCGAAGGTGCTCAGTACGCCGTTTCTGCTGCCGAGCTGGGTTCAGCGTCTATCCTGCCTATCTCATATGCCTACATCGCGATGATGGGATCGGAAGGACTGACTCAGGCTACTAAGCTGGCCATTCTGAACGCTAACTACGTGATGGAACGCCTGCGTGATCACTACCCTGTGCTGTACCGCGGTACTCAAGGCCGTATTGCACACGAATGCATTATCGACATCCGTCCGCTGAAAGAAGCCTCTGGTATCTCGGAAGAAGACGTCGCGAAGCGTTTGATGGACTATGGTTTCCACGCGCCGACCATGTCTTTCCCAGTCGCCGGCACCCTGATGATTGAACCGACCGAGTCGGAAGATCTGACCGAGCTGGATCGCTTCTGCGATGCCATGATTGCCATTCGTCAGGAAATCGCCCGTGTTCAGGCTGGTGAGTGGACGCTGGAAGACAACCCGCTGGTCAATGCACCGCATACTCAGGTTGATCTGATGGATGCCGAATGGACCCACGCTTACAGCCGCGAGCTGGCTTGCTACCCATCCGCGCACAGTAAAGGCGCCAAATACTGGCCAACCGTCAACCGTGTCGATAACGTCTTCGGTGACCGTAACCTAATCTGTTCTTGCCCTGGCATTGAGAACTACATCGAGGATTGATCAATCCTGATGACGAAGTAAAACGAAGCGAGGCTTATGGCCTCGCTTTTTTGTTTATAACCCTCAGAAAGATTCTTCACGCTTCTCTGCTTCATACCGGTTAGCTTTGTGAAGTGAGCAACAACCTGATCCCAAACACACCAAATAAGCTAGCGGTGACTCTGGACAGCCATTTCTTAGTCGTGATGCTAACGGACAATTTATTGCTGAGCGAAGACGATGCCCAGGCAATCAAATGGCACCACAACATGCCGTTAACGTTAAAAATTAGTCCCAGCACAATGAATGCCAATGCCTTATTATCGCTGGATGCAGAGATGAACTGCGGCATAAATGCCAGAAAGAAAACAGCAATTTTGGGGTTAAACAGGTTGGTGATGAATCCCTGATAGTAAATTCGCTTTAGCGATGCCTTTGGCTTTTGCATTACCTCAGTGTTACCGGCCGCACTGCTGCTTCTGAGCATACTGATTGCCATGTAAATAAGGTATGCCCCACCCAGCACCTTAACCACAGTAAACGCGGTCGCAGAGGTGGCCAGCACAGCCGACAAACCCAGGGCGGCGGCGATAATGTGGATCAGCGTCCCGGAACCAATCCCGAGCGCAGCTGCAGAGCCTGCTTTAAATCCCTGTGTCGCGGCGCGCCCTGCAATAAGCAACGAATCCGGTCCGGGAATCAGATTCAGTAACAAGCCGGAGACAACAAACAGCCATACATTTTCAATACCCAACACTTTCTCTTCTCTCCTTGCTTTACGCCAGGGAAGCTCACCTCAGTGACCTGGCTTAATCGCTGCAAATCACTGACCCAATTGAAAAACATCTCGCATCACTGACAAAAGCAGCAAACTGGTTAGTTGACGCACAATATACGTAAATCAAAACATAGAAAAAAGCAGAATAAACAGAAGCGCGCATTTAAAAAAGGTGTGGTTCGCGGTGTTATCGCTTTAGCATTAAGAAAACGGCATTCTGACGATGATCGTGACATAAAAATACTGTCATTATAGGAAATAGATCGCATAATTATTCATTCACACCGTCTACAATCTCTCCAGCCATATGAATGGAGAAGATTATGCCTGGTGCATTTGCTCATATATCAGCAGTCAATAAAGCCTCTGAGAATACTGCGCTCAGAAAGCTGAACGTTCCGAAACACGTGAAGAAAACGCTGTCTCAATACAAAGCGTTTTTAGAATTTGGGTGTGTCAGCCCAGATTACCCCTACCTTGCAGTCGGAAATCATGCTCAAAATAAATGGGCAGATGAGATGCACTACAACAAGGTAGGTAAATTCATTGCTACCCTGATTGATCTCACCAAAAGACTGGACGAGCGCAACCAAGAAAAAGCATTTGCTTGGTTGTGTGGATTTGTTGCTCATGTCGCTGCGGATATCACCATCCACCCGGTTGTTGAGCTGAAGGTTGGCCCTTACAGTGAGAACGCCAAAGATCACCGGATCTGCGAAATGCATCAGGATACTTATATTTGGTATAAGGTCATGAATTTAGGGAACATTGGCCTCGCAGACCGAGTGAAAGAAAATATTGGTAGCTGCGTGGATGATAGCAATGAAGATTCCATCGATCTGATTATTCAAGATGTCTGGCAGACTGCCCTGGTCGCGGTTTACCCTCACTACGCTCAAGAGTGTCCGCCAGACATTAACCGCTGGCATCACGGTTTTCAATTCGTGGTTAATAACGCAGAAGAATCCCACAAACTTTTTGCCTGGGCTCGACATGTTGCCTCTTCGCAAGGCCTGACTTACCCGCTTTCAGAAGAAGTAAATCGTGAATTCATCGCAGAATTACAAACCCCGCATGGCATCCAACACTATGACGAGGTATTTGAGCGGGCCGTGTCGACCATCCAATTGTTTTGGGAGAAAACGGCTGAGGCTGTTTTTGAAAATAGGCCCACAGACTTCTTTAAGGACTGGAACCTTGATACTGGCCAATGTGAAAACGGTGTATTAACCGCATGGGAAAAATTATGAAACTGTTAATCAAGCTCGCTTTGTTGATGGCAATAACGTCATGTTCCGCTCAGGCAGAGTATTCCGACGAAGCAATGTACGACCTGGCGTCAATCCTAAAAGATGTCGCGCAAGCAGTAGATGGAGAAATTAAGTTTGGCGAGATAAACAATCTGGCGGATGAACAAATCATCGCAAACGCCATGTCTTCCGCACCCGACAAACTGGCTAAACTCAACGAGTATCAGATGATATTAGACATTCAGGGCGATCATGCCGTGATGTTGTTGTGCGACGGTGATGTGGCATTGATGGAAGATGCCGGCTGCAACGCTGCTTTTGACAATCGTTACTGGCATCAGCCTCAGCACAACACATGTAAAGTTTCACTCAATGCCAGTTCTGTCTGCACAGAGTAGATGCCCCTGAACGTGTCTCTCCGGCGCACGACCGGAAGTGAATACCATCAGAAACCGCCCAACGGTGAGCGGTTCTGATGTGGCTTCTTTTATAACACCACTGACTTCCGTGCTTATTTTACTTGAATCGTTACAGCATCAGACTCCGGCCATTCAATCTCGGTATCATTCAGATAACGGTCAAAGAAAGTCCCCACACTTTGTTTCACAATCGCGTGCATCAGATCGCCCTCAATTCCTGATCGATAGCCAACCACCCAGCGGTTTTGATCCATAAAATCCCGGTGATTCGTATTGGCGACAGTCAGCAGGTATGTCTCATGTCCATTGTCTTCAAACGCCTGAGCAAGCACTTGTTTTGGGGTTTGCAACAGCAATAAAGGTTTATTGAGTGGCTGTGTACGAACATCCCCCAGCAGCAGACCATCCATGTTGACACTGGCCACACAGTCCGGCATTTCGGCGCAGCTGTTCATGGCAGCCGATCCGCCCAGACTGTAACCCAGAGTCCCGATACGGCTTTCATCCAACTGATCATCAAACCGTTCAGTATGTCTGGACAACCACTGATAGACAGAGATAACGTCATGTGTAATCTGCGGTGCAACAACCTGATCAAAATACGCAAAGCCTTTATCCGTTCCCACGTCTTTAGCATCAGAGGGCAAATAAGTGCCCTCTGAGCTGCCATCCTGAAAACTGGCGACTCCCGAAATGTAGGTATGATTAATGGATACAACAACATAACCACGACTGGCGAGATCTTCCAAAAGCTCAGTGTTATCAACCTCAAATAAAAACGCGCCATGAGAATAGAAGAGTATCGGCCAGCCACTTCCCGATGCCGCCGGTGCAATCGCAACATTAGCTTGCGACCAGGAAGCGAGTTCGTCCAATTTAAATTGGTTGGGATGAACAGGCACGTCTTTCGGCCGTACCCGGTCAAGGTAGCCGACCTGATGGCCCCATCTATCGAAGTAAGATTGATATGTTCCGTTTTCTTGTTTCGTTGGGTAATACACTTTGATGGGCAGGCGACGCGTTTGATTCGGGATCGGGCTCATACTGTCCAATCCGGCATCCAACACATCAAAGGCTGCCACCCCGACCCGATAAGGACCATCTGGCGCAGGATAAACATGGGTATACGCCGTATTTTTACTGTCATTATCGTCTGAATTACAACCCGTCAGCCCCGCTAACACAGTAATAAAGCCTGTCTTGCAAAGTAGTTTTAACATCATGACTTTCTCCTTTTTCTGGACCTCCAGAATAAGAAGATTGGAGAATAAAGCGTCCGGATACGGGAATCAGACGTCCGAATTGGCTAATTCGCACCTTTAAGCCGAGTCCTGTACTGCGATGGCGTACACTGCTGATATTTTCTAAATGCCGCGTTAAATGTAGATTTCGAGTTAAAACCAGATTCAAATGCCAGTTCCAGCACTGCGCTTGAAGGGCGTTTTTCCATCAGTGCACAAACATGTGTAATACGTCGCTGGTTGACCAGATCATAAAACTTGATCCCCATTGTCTGATTCAACACCTGTGTCAGCAAATAAGGTTTCACACCCATTTCCCCGGCCAACGACGACAGGCTTATCTCCGGCTTCAGATAGTAGTGTTTTTCATCCATCAGCATCAGGACCGTCTGACTCAGGGCCGCCATTACACCATCAGGTTGGCTATCAGCTTCCTCGTCAGGCAATTCCACCATCACGTCAAAATTCATCAGCTTTGGTTGGATAAGCAGGCAACAGGTAATGACGAACAGAAGCAAAGACACTGTCAGATAAGGTAAAGGCAAATGCGTATCCAATATAACCTGTGGTATCACCATGACCAGAGCCAAAATCAGACTGGCGCATATCCCCCACAACACAAGCAAATTTGCGTTGGATAGCTTAGCCTGAAACAGTGGTTGCCGTGACTGATAACGCCACACAAACCGGATACTTGCCAGGCAATAGCCCAGGTAGAAAACAATCAGCAGGATGCCAGAGAAATGATGCCTAGCCGTGAGCACAGTCTCACCTGGCGCAAAAAGCAAGTCCGCACATAACAAGCTAAGCGCAGCTAGCGGTAACAAATGCACCGTATCCCGGCGAGTGAGCGGTCTTTGGGTTAAACACAGACGAATAAAAAGGAAAAACAGCACCGGATAGAGCAGCGGCCACATCATATTCATGCGGGATGTCAACCAGACTTGATGCCAGGCAAGGTTTAGAGAAAGATCCAGCGCAAAGCAAAAATGGATGCCCGCCAGCAACCAAAACACATGCTGCTCTTTACTTTTCATTGCTAAATAAACGCCGAGCACAATACTCTGAATAATTCCTGCCAGCAGAATCGATGCTACCATGACACTCTCACTTCACTTTATCCATTCTCTATTTTGTTATGAATAAAATATCATGAATCATCAATGACCTACACGTAGAAAATCAGTAGTGGCACATATGCCTATGATTAATGGTAATCACTCTGTCAACCCACTTTTACATTGGCCTTAACAGCAATTATTTGCTCGCTCACACTGTAACCTGTGAGTCCAGGGAGTAAATAACCCCACCATTGAGACAGAGAAAAATCATCAGTTCAGAGACACCAATCCACCAATAAACACGGTCAACCTTTCATGTAAGCTGATCATGATCACACGGTTGCATATATAAGTACCGCAGTGATTCCATTTCAGCGTTGAATGAGCAAGTATCCCTTTCGAGCATGCAGATTGATGAACCACAGAAATATTATTTATTGGTTATTGAATCTATTTGATTGCTATAAATGAAAACAATTAAATCAACAAACAGGTGATGCAACAGAGGATTGTTATGTCGGCTCTCATTTTATCCAGTAAAAAATTTATATTGTCTATTCAGCGCCGCATCCGGGAAACGTATTTTCAGGGTGACAGCATCTTAATCACAGAACAGTTATCTGCAGAAAACAGAAGTGAACTGACATCTCAATTTGGTGTGATCATCGAATTGGATCACTATTTTTCCCATCCAGCGACTGCGCTTTTACAGCAATTAACCGATAATGGGGTGCTGCCTGTTATTGAAACTGTCATCGCCTTATCCGAAGGAGACATACTCAGAGCAGCACACATCCGCGAAATTCTTGATATTCCCGGACAGCGTTTTGACCAAGCCATACTGTTCAGAGATAAAATCCTGATGAAACAGCACGCCGCCCGTTATGGCGTGGTCTCCGCAATGCCACAGGATGCCAATCAGGTTGCCAATTGGCAGTCGTTACCTTACCCGGTCGTGATAAAGCCGAAATCTGGCCGCGGCTCCCAGCAAACGCTCAAAGTCACCTCTTGCGAACATTGGGCTGAAATCGGTACTGAAATTGACCCTACGGATATGATCATTGAACCCTTCATTGAAGGGGAAGTCTTTCACGTCGACGGTCTGGTAGTAAACGGAAAAATGTCTGTATGCAGCCCTGCCAAATATGTGGGGAACTGTATGGATTTCGTTGGTGGACAAAGCCTCGGCTCGTACACTCTGTCTGAATCAAACCCTCTTTATCGCCCTTTGACTGAATTCAGCAGATATTTACTCGAACATGTCTTCCCGACTCCTGAGCACTCCCTATTCCATATTGAATGCTTCGTGGGAAACAATCAGCACATCACCCTGTGTGAGATTGCCTGCCGGCTAGGAGGTAACGATCTTGTCACTGAAGTTGAACTGGCTTACGGCGTGAATGTCGTTGAAGCCTATTTGCATGCCGAATTCCACTCAGAGTCACTTTGCCCGCAAGCCATGACTCCGGGGCAGCTCGGAGGCCGATTCCAGCTTCCGCCACAGACAGGCCGTTTGATCTGTTCCGGAAATCCCCCCTTCAGACATGAGGGTATCGTCAGATTTCAATCCAGAGCAGTTTCCGGACAACACTACAATGCCATGACTATGTCAAACGATGCTCTGATTCACGTGATTGTCAAAGCTGATAGCGAAGCACGAATAGAAAAGATTTTCCGCGACATTGCGCAATGGGCTGCCAGCGAATTCATCTGGTCTACAGAGACTGAGGAGGTGGCATCATGCATGCAGAGTTAATTGCTGTGGCAAGAAATCCGAAATACCGCCATTTCTGGCTGGCGAACATCATGAGTAACGGCGCAATTTGGATTCAGAATACAACGTCTTCAATCGCTTTAACGCATTTGTCGACCTCCCCTGCCGTCAACTCGCTGGTACAGGTCGCAGCAACCTTACCATTCTTGTTGTTTGGCATTCTGGCGGGTCAGATTGGTGACAGATTCAGCAAACCTCTGGTTCTGACTGTCGCTCAGCTCAGCCTTGGACTGGTTTCGTTAACCCTAGCAGCCGCAACCTGGCAGGGGCTGCTTTCCCCGGCATTGCTGGTTGGGGTTACAGCTGCATTCTCTGTCGCAACCGTCTTCCGCATGCCCGTTGCACAGGCAGGCATTGCGCTGACCGTGCCCGGCGACCAGATCAGACATGCGGCTGTCCTCAACAATCTGGGTTTCAATATTGCCCGTGCTGTCGGCCCTGCCGTTGCAGGAACATTGCTGCTTGTACTGGCTTACTATCAGGTTTACTTAGTCACGGCGGCTATGCTGCTTGCCGTTTCAGCCTATTTTTTCCGGGGGTTTTACAACGAACGGACAACCAGTACCGACCAGCCAGCTTTTGTATCCATACGTAATGCGTGGCAACAAATTTCTGCCTCCGGACTGTTTCGCCGCTGCACATTCGATGCCTGTGTTTTGTTCTTTGCTGGCAGTGTGATCTGGTCAATGATGCCTTATATCGCCAAGTATCACTTAAACCAGAGCACGGCCGGACAAGGCACCTTAATGGGAGCCACAGGTCTGGGTGCACTGTTAACGGTTATTGTATTACCGGCTGTGCTGAAACTTCGCCACAATCACCAGGGTTACTGGTTGTGTTATAGCCTGATGATCTCGTCGATTGCCACCATCTGGCTAAGCAGTAATCTGACTGTCATTTTCGCTGCTCTCATGGTTTTTGGGCTGAGTTGGAGCATGACAGTCACCTTGCTCAATGGTGAGATTCAATCTTCTTTTCCACGGCAAATCCTCTCGCGTGTTATCGCGATATACCTGATTGTCATGTATCTGGCTCAGGCAACCGGTTCGTTCTGGGCTGGCCTTATCAGTCAGTTCTTTGATACCGATACGGCCTTGCTTTTCTCGGTTGCTGTTTTAGTGCTGGGGCTGGGGTTACGAAGCTTACTTTTTACTTCCACTGATGCATGTGAGGAATAGAATGATGAAACGAATCACCTTAACCCTTGTCGGCGGCGGAGCGTCATCACTGGCCTTTCTTGATGCTTTTACTCGTCACTGGAACTGTCAACCCAATCAGGATGTTGTAATTTTTGTCGTCGAGAAAAAAAGTGTCTGGGGTGTGGGTAATGCTTATACAGAGGATAGTCATTCCAACCTTCTTAATACACAGGCAGGTGTGATTTCCGGACTGCCCGATCTACCCGGTGACTTCATGCACTGGCTCAAAGCGCACGAGTCAAAATGGCAACCGGATTATCCAGATTTCACCATTGAATCATCCAGCTATGCTCCCAGAGCGTTATTTGGCCGCTATATGCAAGATCGGTTTTACCGGGTTATCCGGCAAGCGGCCGAAAAAGACATCTTCATTTTGACGGTTGCAGCAGCCGTTTCCTCCATTGAGGTTTGTTCCGACTCTACCGGATATAGCATTTCCACAGAGTGCGGACATCAATTAAACAGTGATGCTGTGATTCTTGCTTGCGGCACACATAATAAAATCATGGAGCATGAACAGCACTCAGCGAAAGTCTTTACAAGCCCGTATCCCGTGCGTTCAGTGACCCGTGCCATTGACCTTAATGACGATGTTGTCATCGTCGGCGCCCGGCTCAGCGCTATCGACGTCGCCATTGGACTACTTGAACGCGGCCATAAAGGAAAGATCCAGTTCCGATCACGAGGTGGTTTTTTCCCAAGTGTGCGGGGAACGCAAGGGACGTATCGAAATAAATTTTTATCCCCGGGATATATTGAGCAGAACTTCGGAACATTAACGCTTGCTGATTTAGCTCGGTTATTCCAGCAAGAACTCAACCACTACCGAAAACATAATGAAGATACACTGGAATCGCTGCAGTTCCCTACACCACCAGTGGCCAATTTTCACCACTTTCTCAGCACAGAAATTGAACTCGCCAACGGGCCCAGAGGCTGGCAAGCGATTCTTTACAGCGCCAATGCTGCATTAGATATTATCTGGCGCAAACTGATCGAGGAAGATAAACAGCGTTTCTTCACTGATAGCTGGTCTAATGCCATGGCACTACGGGTATCTATTCCGAAAGAGAATGCAATAAAATTGTTGAACGCTGTTAAGTCCGGGCAATTAAGCTATCAGGTTGGCGTCGCGACTAATCCACAGACTGATGCCATTGTGTATGCAACCGGGAACGCACGGGATCTGACTCAGGCAGACTCCCCGCTATTACATCACCTTTTTCACTCTGGACTTGCCGCCAGCCATCCCCATGGCGGGTTACAAATACTCAATAAAACCTATCAGGTTCTTGATAACAGAGGATTCGCACATGCCAACATTTTTGCCTTGGGTGAAATCACTAACGGCAACTTCTTATTTACCAGCGCTCTGGATCTAATTGTTGAACATGGATCACGATGCGCCACTTCTGTGATTGCTTCACTAACGCAACCTGAACCGCCTGTAGAAGAACTCCCCAGGAAACAGGAAATCAGCAATAAAGTATGCTGAAACCGTTTATTCAGCGATAGAACACACATGAACACTGTCTTTGACTTCCAAAGCTGGATGCGTGGCCTTCGCGACAAATCCTTTCATTGAAAAAACAGGCGGCTTGAAAAAAGCCGCCTGTGAATCACAATTTTCAATACTCAAATGTTAATACCACTCAATGTGGCATTAACATTCACGACTCAACAGTTATTGAAATAAGAGAAATTCTTCTGCAAAACTGATTTATATTTATTAACCCACCTTGCCAAGATAGTTAATTTACATCCTTTCCAAAAAAGCCATTAAAAATAAAACATTACCATTACTTAATCTTGCTCCTAAAAAGTTCAATAAATAACTGAGCTTATACTCCGGAAACTGATATATGAAAAACGGCCCAAAAACTGTAACAACACCAATAAAAAAACCGAAAATAACAATGCTTTAACGTGTTATTTATTATCGACCGATTGACTTGCTTTCAAAGAGTATAAAACCCAAACTGTAATAACTGATAATACGATATAGCCTTCCAGTGGAGAGATAAAACTGAAGATAAACCCAGCCCCTACAGTGAGATAGGATGCTGACGTTTATAATATTAAAATGATAACACAGCACTGAATTATGATGAGTATTGGAACATCAAGGCGCGAAGCGATGTTAACAACCTTGCCCCCTGCATTATTGAACGACTAATCAGTAAAATTAAACCCATCGATTACCTTTGACACACTAATCCACCAAATCCCTTTTTTCTTAAAGCTTTAACCTTGAGCTTGAGTAAATATTTTAATGACATTAATGTCATTTAAAAATCATTCAGAAACAGCTAAAAGCTTAACCAAATAAGTTTGAAGAACACTAAAGTCTGAACTAATGTCGAAATACCAAAAAGTAACTTTTTGTTTACATCACATTAACAGGGAGAGGGCTGTACCCTTTGTCAACAAGGATAAGTCATGTCTGACATGCCACCGCGCGTCATGCGCGATTATTTATACGATGCGCTCAATCAACTCAACATTCGCCAAATTTTTGGCGTTCCTGGCACCAATGAAATCCCCATTATCGACGGCACCTCCTACGCCGAAAATAATGTCGAGTATGTCGAATGTTTACACGAAAACATTGCTATGGGTGCAGCTATGGGCGCTGCACGCATGACAGGTGAACCCGGGGTACTGGTGGTTCACATCACCCCGGGTATCGCCCACGGTATTGGCAACCTGTTCAACGCTTATCGCTCTCATACACCACTGGTTATTCTTTGCTGCCAGCAACAAAACGAGCTGGTCACACAAGAACCCCTGCTTTCATCCAATATCAAAGAGCTAGCCAGTCAGTATTGTAAGTGGTCGCACGAACTGCGCACACCTTACGAATTCCCACTGGTGCTGCAAAGGGCCTTCAAAGAAGCCAAAGCCCCGGCTTGTGGCCCGGTCTTCATATCTATTCCCTGGGAATTCATGATGGCAAAACCCTTGCCAAGCCTGCCTGAAAAGCTGCCGGGTATTACTCGTATTCCGACCAATTTCGCCGGTGATCCGGATGAAATCAGTCGTTTGGCTGAGCGCTTTGCACAGGCCAAAAACCCTATCATCATTGCCGGTGATGGTGTCGGGTGCGACAACGCCTCGGAACAGTTGCAGGTATTAGCGCAAACCGTTGGTGCACCTGTGGCGTTGCAAACCTTCAGTAGTTTGGCGAACTTCCCGAACGATGATTATCACTGGCAAGGAGAGCTGCCGGGTAATCAGGCCATGCTGCAAGCCATCTATCAGCAACATGATGTGGCTTTTCTGGTGGGCTACAGTAATCAGGCTCAGGTTACTGTGTTTAATTATGCTGATGGCCCCTTAATCCCGGAATCCGTAGATATTTTATACCTGTCGAATAACACCTGGGACATAGGTAAAAACTACTATGGCAGCCATGCCGTGCTGGGTGGGATCAGAGCCAGTCTGGAAAAACTGAACCAAGTCATGGCCGAGTTGCCGGTTTCCGATGACATTCAGCGCGAAAGGGACGCCCGCAATCAGTTATTAAGCAAACTCAGCGAACAACGCCGCAGTGACTGGGATGCGTATTTACTCCAGGCCGAGCAAGACGCTTCAGGCACCATTAACCCGGCACTGATCCCGCACTATTTATCTCAGGCCATTACACAACAAGGGCTGGCGAACGAGTTTGTCTATGTGCATGAGGCCGTGTCTGACAGTCCAAGCTTTCAGTACCTGATGCCGCTTAATCAGGAAATGAGCAAGCCGGTAAGCTACTACTGCGTATCCGGCGGCTCACTCGGCTGGTCAATGCCCGCTTCGCTGGGAATTAAAATTCAGCCCACCGCAATTCAGGGAGTCACACCCAAACTGGTGATCAATGCGGTCGGTGATGGTTCGTCCCTGTTCTACCCGCAAGTGTGGTGGAGTGCCGCCAAATATCAGCTCGCCGTGTTGTACATCATCACCAATAACCGGGAATACCATACCTTGCAAAATGGCCTCGAAGAAGTGATTGGCTCTTATGGCTGGGAGCCAAAGAAAAAGCCGGTAGAACCCGACCCTACCGATCCAACCAGTTACCACAACTACGACGTTGATTATCTGTCGCTGCAGCATCCTCAGCTCAATTTCCATCAGATTGCCAATGCAATGGGTGCGGACATTCAGGGGCAAGTGGTAGAAAAATCCACTGATCTGAATGCCGCTTTACAACAAGCGATTCACTACGTGCTGAATGAAAACAAACCTTACGTGCTGGACATCCGAACTGAACGCGATCCAGCCGCAGTGCAACAAAGCGGAGGTGCGATAAAAACGTCACCAGCGTATCGACGTCCACCCCTGAATTATTTCCACAAGCAGCTTCTTGATGAAATCAACCCGGATCATGTCAACACATTAGCCTGATCCACCACATTCTATCTACAAGGAAAAGTAATATGAGTGAACATTATGATGTTGCCATTATTGGTGCTGGCGTATCGGGCGTTTACAGCGCCTGGCAGTTAAAAAAGAATTTCCCCGGTAAGCGCATTGCTGTTTTTGAAGGCAGCGATCGCGTCGGTGGCCGTTTATTATCTGTCAAGGCGCCAGATGTCAATAACATGGTCGCAGAGCTGGGTGGCATGCGTATTCTGGATGCAACACGGCAACCACTCGTCCACGCATTACTGGATGAGATCAACCAATTTGCTTCACTGCCAGATCCAATAGAAACCTACCATTTCCCGGTCGATACGCCGGCCAATATCGCCTATTTACGCGATGTACGGCTCCGGCTCAGTGATTATCAAGATAATCCGCATGCTGTGCCATACAACTACAGCCCTGACGCTTTCGGCAAAACACCCGGCGCTTTGGTTATTGAGGCATTCGATAAAATCGTTCCCGGCATTACCGCCATTGATCTCACTGAACAACAGCGCCGTGAAATGGCAATGAACACTGAATTCAATGGCAAAATGCTGTACGAACAGGGCTTTTGGAATGTTCTGCAAGTTGTCATGAGTAGCGAAGACTACAGCTACTGCCGCGATGCCGGTGGCTACAATTCTACCTTGTCGAACTGGAATGCCGCCGATGCCATTCCTTGGTTTCTGACCGATTTCGGTGATGGCGTCGAATACCTCGGATTTAAACAGGGCTTCCAGTCAGTACCATTAGCGCTGGCCGGAGAACTTCAGGCGCTTGGTGGCGAGCTGTTACTCGGCCACAAACTGAATAGTTTTGAACAGGTTAACGGTGTATTTAGCCTCAATTTCACCAGTGAATTAGCGATCACAGCGTACAATGATATCCAGTGTACAGCCACGCATATTGTGCTTGCGATGCCACGGCGTTCCATCGATTTGCTGGAGCAAAATTGTCCTGTTTTACAGCAACCAGAAGTGAAAGCTTTAACTGGTACTGTCACACCAAGGCCGTTGTTTAAATTGTTTACCACTTACGCGTCCCCCTGGTGGGTTGATCAATCCGGCATCAGGGAAGGACGCAGCGTGACTGACATGCCTGTCAGGCAAACCTATTACTGGCCAACCAACGAGGGGGCACCTGCGTTACAAGGCCCGGCAATTCTGATGGCCAGTTACGATGACGGTGTCAACGTAGGGTTCTGGGATGGCTACAGACAAAAACGTGGCCTGGCATGGAAGCAACAGCTGGAAGTCCTACCCTTACCAGAACACAAGGCATTTACCGGACGTCTGTTGAAACAGCAAAATGTCGATCCGCAATGGGAAGCGCATCAGGCGCCTGAATCTATGATGACGGAAGTCACCCGCCAGGTTAACCTGATGCATGATGTGTCTGCCGCGGAAGTCACTCCAACGCTGCCGCTTCAGGCTGCATTTCGTGACTGGGGTGATGACCCTTTTGGCGGCGGTTGGAACAGCTGGAATATTGGTGTGCAAAGTGATGATGTGGCCAATAACATCGTCCAGCCATTAGCAAATACCCACCTCTATATCTGTGGTGAAGCTTACTCCCACAGTCAGGGATGGGTGGAAGGAGCACTGCAGACCGCCCAGCTCATGCTGGCGAAACTGGAAGTTCAGCTCAAGGCGTAAGGGAGTTAATCACAGGCCAGGTATTATCTGGCCTGTGATGTGAATGACTGACAATGCAGTGTCTGCTTATAATAGATGCACCGTCCCGCAAAAATTTGAACTCTCCTGCAAATTCCATTCTCTCTTCCTGTCATTTTGAAGTAACAATATCAAACACTTTGCTTTCACTGGATAGTGGCCCCTCTGGCGAGTAAACTGCAATACAGTGATTATGGAAACACTTAACCGGAGCGTTAGAAATCATGTTAGACACTCGCCACGCATCAGCCATTCAGGAACGCATAGATAACAAAACCAAGCCTCTGGGCGCGTTGGGGCAACTCGAAACCACAGCCCACCAGCTTGCTTTATTGCAAAGTCAGGGACAGAAAGAAGCGGTTTCCCAAATTACCTTAACTCAACCCACCATGCTGCTGTTCGCTGGTGATCATGGTATTGCCAAAGAAGGCGTCAGTATTGCCCCCAGCGAAGTAACCCAGCAAATGGTGCTCAATTTCCTCGCTGGCGGTGCAGCTATCAATCAGTTCTGCCGCATTAACAACATTGACCTGAAAGTCATTGATTGTGGCATTATGCTACCGGTTGAAACCGATAACCCTGATTTCATCGTACAGCGACTGGGTGCCGGAACACATAACCTTGCCCAGAAAGCCGCCATGAGTCAGCAGCAAGTTGCCGAGGGGTTGGAATTAGGCGGTTCAATTGCCAAACAGACTATCGAAGCTGGCTGTAATCTGCTGATGTTCGGAGAAATGGGCATTGCCAATACCAGCAGTTCTTCCGCCCTGCTGTCGGCGCTCAGTATTACTGACGCGGCCTATTGCGTCGGTAAAGGCACAGGGATCAGCGATGCGCAGCTGGGTAACAAGATCAGTCTGATTCGTCAGGGTGTTGCCAGATACAGTGAAAGCGGTGAACCAGGTCCATTACGTGCACTCGCAGAGCTGGGTGGCTTTGAAATCGTTCAGATGGTCGGCGCGTTTCTGTCCGCGAGTGACCAACGCGTGCCTGTTCTGGTGGATGGCTTTATCGTTTCGATCGCGGCTTATATTGCCACATTGCTCAAGCCGGAAGCTCGTGATGTGATGATTTTTGCGCACCGTTCTGAAGAGCAAGGGCATCAAAAAGTGTTAGCTCTTCTCGAAGCTCAGCCTATGCTGGATTTAGGCTTACGCCTGGGTGAAGGAACTGGTGCGGCACTGGCCTACCCCCTGCTTCGTGCCAGTGCTGAATTTTACAACAACATGGCCAGCTTCGCCGATGCCGGGGTCACGGTGTAAATGTTCAACCTTCGTTATCAGTATCAGTTGTTTTGTCTGGCGGTGTCTTTTTTCAGCCGCCTACCCATTCCAGCGTCAACCCCTTATTCTGACGAACGCATGAATCGGGCCGGGCGTTACTTTGCGCTGGTTGGGCTTGTACTGGGGGCGTTGTGTGCCATTGCTTACAGTATAACAGCAGCCTGGTTGCCACCACAGTTCGCCGTCTTTATCACTATGGTGTTCAGCCTGCTGCTGACCGGGGCATTTCATGAAGATGGCCTGACCGACATGGCTGACGGCATTGGCGGTGGCCTGACGACAGAACGCCGTCTGGTCATAATGAAAGACAGTCGGATCGGCACTTACGGTGCTGCCACCCTGATCATGGCCTTACTGGGTAAATTTATCATGCTCAGCTATCTGGCTGAGCATACTGAACTGGCCCTGGTTCTGATTGTCGCCTACACACTCAGCCGCACAGTCGCGGCCTCACTGATTTTCGACATGCACTATGTCAGCGACTCCAGTACCAGCAAGAGCAAACCTCTGGCCAATGCCCAGACCGTCCCTGAGTTACTCTTTTTAGTGGCGACCGGTGCCCTCGTCTGCCTGTTACTGGTACCCGATCTGTCACTGGTGCTGATAGTAGCGGCTGTTCTGTTTCGGAGTGGTTTCAAAGCCTGGCTGAATGCGCGGCTTGGCGGATTTACCGGTGATTGTCTGGGCGCGGCTCAGCAACTCATGGAACTTTTGATCTACCTGATCCTTATCGCCTCAGTTCACAACCAGTGAGGATTAAATGACAATTCAAACGACATTGAGCCTGATACTTGGTGGTGCACGATCCGGCAAGTCACGCTTTGCCGAGCAGCAGGCCAAAGAAAACGCAACACAGGGTAAGAGGCTGCATTATATCGCCACGGCTACACCATTTGATGATGAAATGCGCATGCGGATCAAACACCATCAGCAGCAACGTGGGGATAACTGGGCTGAACACGAATGTGCTTTGGAACTGGCAAACCTGCTAACTCAGTTTACCGCGAACGATGTGGTGTTGGTTGAGTGTTTAACTCTCTGGCTGAATAACGTTATTTATTCACTGGGAGAGGCTTGCAGCAATGAAGCGCTGGAAGCACGTATTACCGATCTGGTACAGGCAGCGAAAAACAGCCAGGCCCGATTGATCTTTGTCTCGAACGAAGTTGGCATGGGGGTGGTGCCGCTCGGCGAAGTGAGCCGCTATTTTGTCGACAACGCCGGCCGCATGAATCAGCAGTTCGCCGCCATTGCCGATGAGGTGACTCTGGTGACAGCCGGTTTACCACTCCAATTAAAAGGGATCGCCAGGTGAAAACCTTCACCGTCACATTAGTCCGCCACGGAAAAGTTAATGGCGCCTCCGCTTTGTACGGCTCAACCGATGTAGAGGTCAGCCCCGAGACCAATCAGGCTATCTGTAACTCGCTTGCCAACGCTGATATTCACTATAAAACCGTTATCAGCTCTCCTTTGCGCCGCTGCTTATCGCTGGCTGAATTACTGGCAGGTGAACACCTTCTGGTCTGCGAACCGGCATTAAAAGAAATGTACTTTGGTCAGTTAGACGGTACACCTTTTGAGGAAATAACCAGCGTGAGCGAAGAGTGGCAACGGCTTGAGCAATTCTGGCACAACCCAGCCAGCTCAGGATTACCTGATGCCGAATCACTGGAAAACTTCAGTAGGCGGGTGACGGCCTGTTGGACCAGGATAGTCAGCGAGCTGCAACACGATGTCCTGATAATTACGCACGGCGGCGTGATTCGTGCCATAGTTGCAGATGTACTTGGCCTCGACTGGAAGAATCCTAAATGGTATTCAAATTTAACGATTCGCAATGGCAGCATCACACAAATTCAAGTCACGATGGCAGATAACGAGCCCTATTTTTCCGTGAAACAAATTGGCTCGACACACTGATCAGTTTGGCCTGACTGTTGGCCAGTTCAAGCCTGAAGCACAGTTACTTTCGATTTGAATTCGATCCGAACAAACCGGAAACCCCTTTGTGGTTTCCGGTTCTTTTCTTCTAGCTACAGATAGTTACACCCCGGTATCAGCTTTTTTGACAGAGACCTGAACATCTTTCAGGCCAGCATCTTCGAGTTGATCCTGAATGCTTTTCTCCATTGAGGCCGTATTTGAATCACCCTGAGGAAGGGCAATCTCTTCAAAATACAGCTCGCCGGTGAACTGATCTTCTGCGTAAAACTGGCCTTTGACGCGTGCTTTCTTAGGCGCCAGTACTTTGCCCAGCCAATAACGGGTGTCATAAGAACCTGCAGTTTGCGCGATCCAGTTCCAGTCCCAGGTTTTATTCATGCCTGTAATATCACGGTGATCCCACTGGAATTCCAGACTCTTTTCATTGCCGGCGAAGCGGCCGATAGCAAAGTTACTTGTAAAGTCTGGTCTGTCTGTCGGATGCCACAGCAATCCGTTCCCACCCCAGCGCATGAAACCATCAAAACCCAGCTCATACGATACGTCCGCGTCAAAGACGTAAGGATAAGAGATATCAGCCCGGTACACATTCAACAGCACTTTCAATGCGCTATTGGCCGGTACAACCGGTCTTGCCTGAATCGTTACTCTGTTACTTTCTTCACCGCCACTGGTGCTTCCCCATGCCTGAGTGGCACCAAAAGTCACGGATATTGATTTTTCAACACCGCCAGTGACTTCAGGGCTCTTAAAAGTGCTGGAAACCTCAATACTTTCACTGAAGCTGTAATCATTACTTTGTGACCAACTGGTTGACGTGTTGTAACTGATATCAATGACGTATTGCTGCTGAATGCTGGTTTTATTGACCGCCGTCGAGGAGATCGTATTCACCAGCTGACTATTTGAATTCACGATAGAACCGTCAATTTTAAATGAAGCCGGATCCATGGTGTAAGCAAAGTTTTTCGCCTTTATGGTTGTCATATCCTGGCAACGGTATCCGTCACACGGACCGTCATTACCCCGAATATTCCAGGCACTTTCGTTACTGTCCCACCAGACTTTCATGTCATCGCCAACCTGGTTTCCTTTCGGACCACCCACCCAGGCATAGCCCATGTGGTGAGCCAGGTACGCGGCAGGTTTTACAAAATCGTCTTGATCACTGAGCAATGTCCATTCAACACGCTCTTTAGATCCTTCATCAATGGAAATAGCAGGGAAAGATAAAATATTTGTGTCTGCATTCAGAGGATAACAAGCAGTATGGCTGGCGGTTCCCTGTTTAATTTCACCCATGTAACCGGGCCCCATAATGACCCAGCCATCGGCTAAACTAACATAAGACCACTTTCCGATTTTGTTCATTATCGAATCTCGAAAGCGCAATGCTTCAGAACGCGTAACTGGCCGGAAATCAGCGTTACACGTTTCAGGGCCGAGATTGTAATGAATTTCGACTTCCTCTGGATAAAAAGCACTGGTTTCCAGTGCAGACACGGACGCTATATGACCAAAAGGTAATATAATTAACAAAGGCGTTATTTGTTTTTTCATTGAAACCTTCTTATAGAAATGTTGGCTTGCATAAATGCAAAAACATATGTGACTAATAAAAACATCCCTCTCATATGCAACGCCGTTATATCAATGCATTTAATAAAAAGTCAATGAATTATTTTCACACTCCCTTTATTTACCCAATTAAATATCCCGGATGAAAAAAGACAAATAACATATCAGTAAATCGCTATATTATAAGATATAAAGTCTTACCATAATATAATAATTATTATACAAAACAACAAGATGAAAACAAACCATAAAATGTAATCGATAACAATAAGTCAAAATACGCTTTCATCGGCAGGCTGTTATTGATAATAAAGACTTTAACTTTACCTTTTTGTTAAAGCGACGCATCACTTTATATTGATTAAGCAACATAGATAATAATGTAATAAAATTATCTATAACGTTTAGCTGAGCAGTTTCAATGCTCAACTATAGAATATTTACTCTAATTAAAAATACAAAATACTGTTCACAGTGTTTTTTTGCTTTAACTTATAATCTCTTTTTTGATGGATTAACTTCAATGGTCTCCTTGTTTCTTAAGTGTCTGCTGGGTGCGCTAGCTGTACTGCTGATTGCGATACTTTCCAAAAGTAAAAGTTTTTTCATTGCAGGTTTAGTGCCCTTATTTCCAACTTTTGCCTTAATTGCCCACTATATTATTGGCACAGAGCGAACCATGTCGGATTTGAGAGTGACCGCTCTGTTCAGTCTGTATTCATTAGTTCCCTATGCCGCTTATCTGGTGGCCGTATACTACTTCAGTTATCGGTTTAGCTTATTCTGGACACTGGGTCTGGCAACTCTGGTATGGGTCGGTTTCGCGGCTGGCCTGCTGCTCGGCTGGAGCCGCTTGTATACCGGCATCGCCTGACAGCGAATGGCTTACCACTATTCAACATACTGTTGATATGGTTAAATTACGAGCAGCATCAAAGACAAACCCTCAATCTGGGTTAACCATTATCAAGGAAGAAGCATGAAACTAGCGCAACTGAACATCGCCCTTGCCAAATACCCAATGGATGCACCTGAAATTAAAGATTTTGCCGATAATCTGGATCCTGTGAATGCCATTGCTGAAAGCAGTGAAGGCTTCATATGGCGGCTTCAGGATGAATCCGGCGATGCAACCAGTATTCAGGCATTCGACGCCCCCAATATGCTTATCAACATGTCTGTCTGGGAATCGGTAGATACGCTTAAAAACTTTATGTTTCGAACCCATCACCGCGACTTCATGCGCCGTAAGGCTGAATGGTTTCATCGTTCAGCGGAAGATACTTATGTGCTGTGGTGGGTAGAAGATGATCATATCCCGACCATTGCGGAAGCCAAAGAACGTCTTGATTACCTGAGAAATAAAGGTGACAGCCCATTTGCTTTCACGTTTAAGAGCAATTTTACACCCGACGATGCGCTGGCGTATGAGCTTGAAGCCTGATGACGTTCAGGACACATCTCAGGCCACATCATAGATATCTGCTATCTTTTTTGCATGTGTTCCCACCGTTTTGATATCCATGCAAAGAAAGGATTCAACATGACGCGAAAACAGCCGCAACACCTCGCCAGCAGCTCTATCCGGCTGAAAAACGATGCAAGTATTGAGCTTCTTGAGATGAATGATGCTTTCTGGCCGCGGTTAATGGCCGGTGAGCTTGGTGATTTTCATCATGAATATCTGGTCAGCTTGCACGATTTTAGCTCTGACTGGTCTGGCAGCGAAGCACATCCCCAAGGCGATGAAATTGTCATACTGCTAGCTGGATCGGCAACATTTCAATTGGAAATGCCGGAAGGGATACACGAGGTCAGGTTGGAGTCCCCAGGATCATACGTGTTTGTACCTAAAGGCGTATGGCACACTGCAAAAATAAAGCACTCGGCACGTATGCTGTTTATCACCGCCGGTGAGGATACCCAGCACAGACAGCATGACAGCATGACAGCATGACAGCATGACAGCATGACAGCATGACAGCTAAAATCTCGCGAATAAATCAGGGCACTCAATGAGTGCCCTGATTATCTTAGTAACAGTCTCGCGTGTCGCTTAAGGTGTCACTATGTTGAACCAGAAATCGAAATTATCGAGATAAGATAACAACTCAGTCAGCTTCTCTTGATCTCCGGTGATCTTTATATCACCTTTTTCAAGGGCATCTTCCAGTGTCACTTGTTTGAGCATTAAGGCATCAAGCGTAGTGCGAGCCAATGAAACAGATGCATTCGCCTCTTTGTCTTCGGCGCCCAACGTATGATTCAATACGCCATTTTCCATCTCAAGCAGATACTTTTCTTTCTGGTCGGTGAAATCAAAGTTCAGAACGATTTTCTTACCATCTGCTTTTTCACTGTCCAGGCGCATTGCCAGATAATCAAAGAACAGCTCTAAGCTCATCGCTTTCACTGTATCCGGGCTGGCCGTATCAGGAACAGGTAACTTGTTCACCCCTTCTCGCAGTTCTTTTGCCCCCGTCAGGTAAAAGTTACGCCAGGGGCCGCTTTCCGCCTGATAACCCAATTGTTCAAGTGCATCGGCCTGCATGTTTTTCGCTGCCTGATTGGAAGGGTCAGCAAAAACCGCGTGATTCACCACTTCAGCCACCCAACGGTATTCCCCTTTGTCGTAATACTCTTTTGCTTTCTTAAGTAGCGCATCCGTACCGCCCATCATATCTACATAGCGTTTTGCCGCATCAACAGGCGGTAAGGTGTGCAATGTCGCAGGGTTACCAATAAACCAGCCAAGATACAGCACATACGTTGCCTTAACATTGTGATTGATAGAGCCATAGTAGCCACGGTTTGAGAAATACGTATTCAATGCGTCTGGTAACTTAAAGTCTTCGGCAATTTCAACCATGGTTTTACCCTGGTTCGCCATACGCAAAGTTTCGTCATTAATGAAGCGATACAAATCGCGCTGCGATTTAAGGTGTTTGACAATTTCACCTTTCCCCCACACTGGCCAGTGGTGCATGGCAAACATGACGTCAGCATCATCGCCCCACATATGAATGGCTTCATTCAAATACTTAGACCAGGCCAATGGATCACGGATTTTCGCGCCGCGCAGAGAATAGGTATTGTGTAAAGTGTGAGTCGAATCTTCGGCAGTGTTAATGGCTTTTTTCTCTTTAATATAGAAAAGCATTTCCGATGGTGCTTCAGACCCAGGTGCATACATAAACTCGTAGGTAAGTCCGTCAATGACCTTTGTTTCACCCGTTTTGGTAATGATATCAGTTGGTGGGATCAGGGTGACTGTACCTGCAGACGTGGTTGTCCCCAAGCCGGCTCCAACTTGCCCCGTCGCACTTGGCGGCAGCAGGTTACCATACATATAAGATGCACGACGGCTCATTGCTGTACCAGCCATTACGTTCTCAGCAACCGCGGCTTCCATAAAGCCGACTGGCGCATAGATTTTCACTTTACCGGATTTCACATCAGCTTCATCAACAACACCTCGCACACCGCCATAGTGATCAACATGGCTGTGTGTATAAATGACGGCGACAACCGCCTTTTTCGGACGGTGCTGGAAATAAAGATCTAAAGCAACTTTGGCTGTTTCTGTAGAAATGAGCGGATCAAAAATCGTGATCCCCTCTTTACCTTCCACAATTGTCATGTTCGACAAATCCTGATTACGGACCTGATATATGCCATCAGTTACCTGAAACAGGCCTGAAATGTTAATAAGCTGAGACTGACGCCATAAGCTTGGGTTAACCGTATCGGGTGCAGCTTGGTCTTCTTTAATGAAACCATACTTCGCAGGATCCCACACCAGGTTCCCTTGCTCGCCTTTTATCTGTTCCTGTGGCAAGGGAGCGATAAAGCCTTTGTGCGCCAGTTCGAACCCGGTTTTATCATCAAAAGGCAACTCTTTCATCAGTGCCTGATTAGCCGATTTGGTTGCATCCGTAGCCGGTTTGGCTTCATCAGCCGCCATTGAAACCGGCGCCAGCAATACACCTGAAATGAACAAGGAAACGACTGACAAAGACTTGCTTTTTGTGCGAATCCTGCCGGAAGAAGACGTTGCATCAGAGCAACTTTCCTGTCTAAAAGAATTAAAACTTCTCATAACGTGTAGCACTCCATGGTTTTTGATCTTCATGTTGTTGTCATACTCGGTGATGAACGTTAAACAACACAACCTCAGCCTGGGAACACAAATAACCTGCACAAAACGCCATTTCCTTTTGGCTGATTGCTAATAAAAGACAAATGATGTCTGACAAACTCCGGGACACCAATGCACTGACATACCGTCTGTCACTATGGCTGCTTTTTCTTACAGCGGTGAGAACAAAAGTAAACAGATAAGAATAAAATTAGCATAGAGATTAAATTCTGCATCTTCCTGTTACCGCACAGGATTTACCTGCGCTTCCAACAATTGTCTGTTATAGGGTTGACGCTTTATCAGCAGATATGCATATTGTTTTGTTTGTTGCGAAACAGAAGAACAGCGTAAACATTGCTGATAGATATTGAGAGATAAAGGAAACGTATCAATGGGCTTGCCGAACGAAGATCAAAAACGCTTTATCGCAGTATTAAGCAAAAAAATGGATGCAGGCCGAACACTGAATGTGCTGGGACACCTGAGTGCCGGGCTGTCTCATCTGGTCGATCAGCAAGGAGCTGAATACATTGATTATCATGATGCTGATGGCAACTGCCATCCGAGTCTGTCTCACTTTCCGTTTATTGTTCTGAAAGCAGATAACTCGAACAAAATCCGCAAAGTCAGAGAGGAAGCCATCAGGCATCAAATTCCTTTTACCGATTTCACACACACCATGACTGAAGGTGGCTCCATTGCCCAGCAAGCGTGGACCAAAGAAACCCCGGAAAGTGAATTAGAGTACCTGGGAATCTGTCTGTTCGGCGACACTGAAACTCTGAAATCATTTACCGGTAAATTCAGTTTGTACCGCTGAACCTGGAGCAGGAAAGATGCAATCGTACGTGTTTCTTTTACCCATTTTGGCCTTGCTGACACTGGGCGCAATGACGCCCGGTCCCTCTTTTCTGTTAGTTGCTCAAACGGCTATGTCTCATTCCAGAACACAGGCATTTTCTGTTGCACTGGGAATGGGAACTGGCGCCCTTATCTTTGCCTTACTCGCATCATTTGGCTTAGTGACATTATTCGAAACGGTACCTGAGTTGTACCTGACCTTTAAACTACTTGGTGGCTTATATCTGTGCGTGTTGGCATGTCGAATCTGGAAACAAGGGGAGCAACCACGTGTTCAGGCAGTAGCGGCAGGTAAAACGCAAAGTGTGCATTCATCCTTTTTCTATGGTTTAACAACCCAGCTCAGTAACCCCAAAACAGCCATGGTTTTCAGCAGTGTTTTTGCCGCTTTGCTGCCCGCAGAGGTACCTTCCCTCACTCCGATATTGTTAAGCCTGGGTGTTTTCCTGACAAATTTTGGCTGGTATGCCATAGTCGCTGTGCTGCTTTCAACAGAACGCGCGCAAAACTTGTATCTAAAGGCCAAAAAAGGATTTTGCCGTGTTGCTGGCACTCTGCTGGGTTTATTCGGCGCTAAGTTGCTGATGTCAACGTCAGCCGATCTATAACGGCATTATCAAGATGCCGTTATGTTTTAATCAGCCTTTGAGTGACGTTAAGGCGTGGTCAGTGAAAGCTGTACATTATCAATATGAACATCTGCCATGCTGCCTGCTTTTTTCACTGCGCGCAGTGTCAGTTTCACCTCCCGGGTCGCCACTGGTAACAACAGGGTTGAGGCATTATTCAGCCACGCTTGTTTCTTACTCTCGGTTTTAACCACAGTCGGCTGACCAATGGTGTTTCCGTTATTGTCTATAGGTTGTAGCGTCACTACGGCATGATCGCCGTCGCCCCAGCCATTGCTACTAAAACTGAATCGAACGAATGCGGAAGACTGATCAATCACACTACTGAACGCACTGACATCCAAAGTCTGGCTCAGATCATCATAGGCAGCGTTACCAGCAGCGGAATCATTCGGACGGGCGCTGAAGTAATAATCCCCTTCTGCGGCCGTGATGTTGTCGATCTCTTGCAGCACTCGCCAGTAGCCCTGCCCGACTGTCCAGCCTGAAAGATCCTGCGCTTCCGCGCCGCCATTCTGAACAGGTAACGCGGTTGTCGTCCCGGCATCAATGGCTAATGTCGCCGTGTCACTCCAATCAGACCAGCCCAGATTGTCATTACGCACTCTGGCACGCCAGTACCAGGTATCTCCCGGAAATAATGTCAGTACCGGTGCTGAGCTGCCGTTGAACGGGTCACGGTACGAATCATGGGAATGCTCTGATGATCGTTTCTGCCATTTGTAGATTTCATCATTGCCCATTTTGAGCTGGCCTGAAAAGTCAGCAAGATTGATTGTAGTCAGATCAACCCCCGCCTGCGTATCTGTCGGCATCCCCTGAATACTGCCATCTTGCATCGGCCAGATGTTGTGGGCCCGGGTTTGATTCCCCCAGATATCAAAAACCTCTGAATCAAACTGACTGGCTTTGCTCAGTTGCCATTGCACTTCATAAATGGCGCCAGGATCAGGATGGCTGATAGCCAGATTCAGCTGATTAAAAGCGTGATTACCGTTACCGGCCAGAACTTGTGGCGCCTCTGGCACAACCGGACTGGCTTTCATAGTCAGGGTATCGGACACAGTAAAGGTATCATCCAGGCTGGCAAAACCGCCCCCTTTCGAGGCCACAGTGGCAGTGTAGCGGGTCAGCTGCATGGAAGGTGAACTCTGCTGATTGAACGTCAGCAGATTAAAGCCAAACTCACTCTGACTAATGGCAAAGGTATCGTAATCGCGGGTATCTGTCTGATAGTAGTTATCATCGTTAATTTTTTCACGATAGCCTGCTGCCGTTGCGGCATTGAGCCAAAGGTGCCTGGTATCCATGGATTGTCCGCGGGAATACGCGTGGGTATGCCCAAATAAATGGCCTGTTATCTTGCCGCTTGATCGGGAAAAATCTTCCATCTCAGCCACCATCTCGCAACTGCCGATACTTTCGCCCGATAGCCAGAGTTCAGACAGACACGGATGATGGAACATGCTCAGGACATAATCGACATTACTGTCCGATTGGGTGTTGATCAGCAACTCGCGCAGCCACTGACGCTGTATCCCCAGAATCTCCGCGTTAAATTTACCGTGGTTCTTGGAAATCGGATAACTGTTAAGCCCGACCAAACGTAAGTTGCCGTAATCCAGTGCATACCATTGCTCTTCATAACCCGCCGAACCATTTTCAGGCTGCTGGAAGAAATGACGGTAATTGGTCAGCTCAGCATTGCCGTAAAAATCATGATTACCGGGAACGGCCACCAGCGGAACATAAGGGGTAATGGCTTTCATCTGGTCAAAAAAATCACGACGCCACTGCAACATGCTGTCGCCACTGTTGACTATGTCGCCGGAAATCGTAATCGCCGCGATCTCTGACGCACATTGCTCCGGCTGACTGTGACATACCGTTGGAATAATGCCTTTGGTAATGAGATCGTTCAGCGCCCCCAGGGTGCTGTTATTTTGAGTATCGCTGATGGCTACCACATTAAAAGGGGCAGGTGTCATCCCGGCTGCCGGATAGGTTTTGAACACATAGCGTTCAGAAACAGCCGACACGACAGACGGACTGCCATCGCCGCTGACCACGTAATACTCATAGCGCGTGTCTGTACTTAATCCGGTGATTGCTGCGCTATATAAATACGTGTTGTCCACGGCAACAGGCTCAACAACAGTAAATTCATCATGCGTTTCTGCCGGCCTGACCCAAACCGTCGGAGACGTGTCATTAGTTTCAAACAACACAGCCATAGTATTGGCTGTAGGTTGCTGCAGATACGGATGAATAGTAAACGTAACCTGCGTTAATGCAGTCGGAGGCGGAATAACCAGCTCCTTTCCAATCTGGCCTACACCAGCATTGCCTTTTTTATCATCCTGATCCGTTTCCGAGTGCTCATTACACCCCGCTAACAGAGTACTTGTCAGCAAGATAGCCGTGACACTGGCCAGATGCCTGTTTTTGATCGACATGTTTAATCCTTTTTTATCTCTATTCCATGGCGTTAACTGGACTAGTCCAATATTCAGCTGATGATGCTAATTGGTCTGTGTGACAGAGAATCTAAATATGGATGACACTTATCTATCAGTTTATTGACAATGAAATATTGATCTTAGCCTTTGTACTGTCGCCAGCTTAACTGTTCGGATCTTTCTGTTGCCGGGCTCACATTGAGCATGGTGTCTCAGCTCAGGAAGCGACAAACTGGCTTGCTTTACCGTTTTGGCATGATATGTTCTGAACTTCAACTCAATGCAGCTAAACAAATGACAAAATATCAATCACTTGCTAATGATCTGATGCAACAGATCCGCCAGCAGATCTGGCGATCCGGTGAAAAAATCCCGTCTGTGCGAGCGAGCAGCCAGCAAACTGGCTACAGCACGGCGACTGTGTTGCAGGCATATCAATTGCTGGAAAGTGAAGGATGGCTGGTGGCTAAACCGCAGTCCGGGTATTTTGTCGCTCCCAACATCCAAGCACTACAGGCTTCGCGGCCGGAATCCCCTCAGTCTCCGGTCAACATTAATGATTTACTTTTTGATGTCCTACAGCGAACCAAAGACAGCGATATCGTGCCTTTCAGCTCGGCGTTTCCCGACTCCAGCCTGTTTCCGCAGCAGGAACTGGTCCGCAGTCTGTCCAGTGCCTCGCGCAAAATGGACAACAGAAGTGCATTAACGCACCTGCCGCCCGGCAACCATGACTTGCGCCGGATCATTGCGCAAAGGTACGTACAACAAGGGCTGCAGATTGGGCCGGATGACATAGTGATCACCTCCGGCGGCTTGGATGCACTGAATCTCAGCTTACAGTTTGCCACCCAGCCCGGTGATTATGTCGCGGTTGAATCGACCACTTTTTATGGGGCACTTCAGGCAATAGAGCGTTTGAAGTTGATACCGGTAGAAATAAAGGCCAGCGCTGACGGCGGCCTGGATTTGAAAGACTTCACTGAAAAGTTATCCGCTTATCCGATAAAAGCCTGCTGGCTGATGACCAATGTCCAGCACCCGCTTGGCTACACTCTCAGTCAAGAGCGCAAGCAGACACTGGTAGACATTCTGCGCCAGCATAAGGTGTTTCTGGTAGAAGACGATGTGTATGCAGAACTGTATTATTCAGCGGAAAAGCCAGTACCGGCCAAAGCTTTCGATCAGCAGGATCTGGTGTTGCTGTGTGGTTCATTCTCCAAATGTCTGTCACCAGGATTTCGCATTGGCTGGGTAGTGGCAGGAAAACACAGCGAAGCCATTCAGAAACAGCAATTTTTATCGACCATATCAAGCAGTGTGCCTGTGCAGCTCGGGATCAGCCATTACCTGCTTCATGGCGGGTATGACAACCATTTGCGCAAGCTGCGCAGTACATTGCAAGACAGAAAGAGCGCAATGATACACGCAATACGGCGCTTTTTCCCGGACAGTACAGCTGTAACTGATCCCGCAGGGGGCTACTTCTTGTGGCTGACGTTTCCAGCTCCGTTCGATAGTCATGCATTTTATGAGCAAGCCCTGGAGAAGCGTATCGCAGTGGCACCCGGGACGTTATTTAACATCCGGCAAGACGATCTCAGGCATATCAGGCTCAACTATTCGTACGAGATGAATGAAGAAAACCTGGCTGCGATGACCACACTTGGTCAGCTAGCAAAAGCGTGCCTAAGTGACTGAAGTGAACAACAAAGTGACTGTTCGGTAAAATACTGTATCAACTGTATCAACAGGAAAAACCGCGGCTGTGATGAAATAGTGACTCTTGCTTGTTAGAGGGTCACAACATGGAAAGAACCACTAAGGTTAAAGACGAAGTCAAATTCATATACATCGCCATTATCTGCGTCTTCCTGGTCGTGTTAGGCCATTTCATTTTGATGAAAAATGTCGCCTATTTTGCCTGGGCTGAAGCTACCGCAGCGGCTATCCCCTTTCTGCTCATCGGGCTGGGTGTGGCAGCTGTTCGCCGGGCAGTAAACATTGATAAGAAAAATACCCCGGCAGAATGAATAATACTGCGCTCTCCCGCATCGATTCAGGGGAGCGCAGTTTGTCAGCCAGCGCTAGTCATGAGCGGCTTCGATCTCATTCGATTTCAGGTATGACGGATGGGTCACCAGCTGCTGCGCATACGCGGCAATGTGCGGAAAATGCGCGAGTGCGCCACTGGTATGCAGGATTTCTACAATGAACGACATCATGATATCTGCCCCTGTCAGCGAATCTCCCACCAGATAACGCTTTCCTGCCAGTGACTGATCGACATAAGCCATGACCTTGGCAATTTCCCCTTCGGCATAACCGGCGAGAAAGTTAGTTTCACAGCCGTCTTTGTCGACGAACATCTTCAACAACAAAGGAAGAATGGCCGAGCTTTCCGCAAAATGCATCCATTGTAAGTAAGCAACATAATCTGCAGTGCCGCGCTCAGGTGCCAGTTTACCCTCGCCATACTTATCAATCAGGTACTCAGTAATAGCCCCGGATTCAGTGACGATCAATCCATCATCCTCAATCACCGGAGATTTACCCAAAGGATGAACCGCTTTCAGCTCTGGTGGCGCAAGGAATGTTGCGCTGTCACGTTGGTAAGGGACGATCTGATAGTCCACACCCAGCTCTTCCAGCAACCAGATAATCCGCTTGGATCGTGATTTGTTCAGGTGATGCAGTGTGATCATAATGCTGTTGCCTCATTGATCTGATTGAACTTAATAGTCTGTTTATTAAACAATTTCTTTGCAAACATCTTCCAGACTAAACCATATCTGTGTCTGTCACCATCACTGCTTATAAACTTTCCAACGCTTTTAGCCGCTTCCGCTGGCCACAAAAAAGCCCGGACGGCGATTTGCACATCCGGGCTTTACTGGTTTTATTGCGACTAGTTAGTAGGAATCAGTCTGGTTTCTGCTGTAACTTTTCTGGGTTACGCAGCCAGTGGATAAGCGTCAGGCTGCACACCAGAATGATAATAGTGGCCGGTAATCCACCGAGGTTAGACAACTGCTTCACGCCATCCACACCCACTGTGCTGACCATTATCCAGGCCACCAGACCAATAATTACCCCCCAGAGTACTTTTATTGGCAGGGCTGCGCCTTCATCAGAGTCCGATTTAAAATCCTTGGTACACAAATCGCCAATGGCATCAGTGCTGGAATCGGCAGCCGTGACATAGGAAATAAATGCGATCATCACCAGAAAGAACGATGTCAGTCCACCCAATGGCAGTTCACCGAAAATATGGTATAGCAACTGTTCAATGCCCCCTTCATTCAACACGGCGTATAAACTTCCGTCTGTGTGCAAGTCCATGTACACCGCCGTACCGGCAAAAACAGAAACCCATAACAGAATGAACAAACTCGGATAAACAACGTTGACCTGAATAAACTCGCGAACCGTATACCCACGGGCAATTTTCCCCAGGAACATGGCCGTGATCGGTGCCCAGGCGAACCACACCGCCCAGTAAAATACACTCCAGTACTGAGGCCATGGATCACTAGCAGCCTGGCCGGTAAACAAGCTCAGCCGGAAGAAATCTTGCAGGTAGGCGCCGACCCCTTCCACACCGATAGCCAGAATATAGACAGTCGGGCCGCAGAGAAAGACAAAGATAAACAGTGCAATCAGCATCCAAAAGTTGGTGGCCGATAAACGCGCTATCCCTTTGGTTAAACCGCTGGCAGCCGAGATCACAAAGGTAGCAACAATCAGGCTGATGAAAATACCCAGTGTCAGGGCATTACGTTCCATGGGAATAAACTGGCTCACCCCGCCCAGCAAGGTCAGCGCCCCTGTTCCCAGCGATGACGCCATACCAACCACCAGCGAATACAGTGCCAGCGCATCAATGACATCGGCCATTTTCCCCGTGACATATTTACCCAGAACAGGACGCATGGCGCTGGTGATCGAAAAAGGCATTTTCAGGTTGTAGAACGCCAGCGCAAAGATCAACGCAGGTACGGCATAAATCGCATATGGCGTTGGCCCCCAATGGAGAAACATCGCTGAAAATGCAAACAACGCGGCATCAGCACTGCCCGCTTCAATACCAAAACTCGCCGGCGGCGAATGCAGGTGATAGATAGGTTCGGCCGTTGTCCAGAACAGCACCCCGACCGCCAGCGTGGTACAGAGTACAATCATAAACCAGCGGGGTTTGCTGATTCTTGGTGTACTGTGATCGCCACCAATTCGGATATTTCCCAGCTTAGAGAAATAGGTAAGCGCAATTAACACCAGCAGGTAAAAGCTGCCCAAACTGAACAACCAGGAGAAATTGGACAGAATCACTCCGTTCAGCGATTTGGTATAGCCAATGAAAGCGTCCAGATCAACCAGACTGAATACCAAAGCACCAACCAAAATCAGAAAGGTTGGAAAAAACACCAAAGGTCGTAACGATTTCAACATTGTATTTTCCCTAATTTATTGTTTTACATGTAGTTACGATTGATCTTCTCGTCAAAGTCCTTTTCAAAGATCAACATACCTTCATGAAACGCTTCCCAGCGCGCTTTAATATAAAAATACTCATGATCACAGGTCATATGATAATGACTGTGAATCTTTGTCCACCAACCGTCCCGGCCCATTTCCACGGTCAGATCAATCTCGTTTTCAGCACTGAGCGGATCATCGGGATGAATCCGCATTTCCTGCCCTATCTTGAAATCTATCTCTGTATGACAAGAGTTGTAATACTGGCGGCCAAAATCTTCATAGGTTTCCAGCGTTACCAAACCGGTTTTGTAATCGCGGTGTGTAACGCGTTTGCTGTCGCTCGGGCGCAGTGTTTTCCCTGCAAACGTCACAGGCTGATCGTACGCTTTCAGCGGATTAGCCGTGCTGAATGAAGATTTACGGGGGATCTCGATCACACTGTCTTTGGGCAAGATAGTCAGGGTAGCGTTATCGGCAGAAGGCCAGATAAGTGGCCAGTATGCCGTCGAGATGGCAATACGCAGTTTGTGTCCTTTCGGTACTGTGTAGGCAATATGGTTAACCGGCACCTCGACTTCATAAATTTCACCCGGATTAAGCGCTTCAGGAAATTCATGGCTGTTGCGATGGGTCAGGTTCAGTATACCGTGACTTATTTTGGTCACTTGTCCGTCTGGATGCACATCGGAAACACGGACAATGACATTCGCCGACGGTGAGTCAGATACCAGTGCCAGCTTTGCCATAACCTGTCCGACGATAGCAAAATCGTCCTCCAGCACTTCGGAGTCAAACACCAGAGACCCGGCGTCATCAATGCGCTGATCCCCCGGGTGCTCCATGTCCAGACGAATGCCGACGCAGAATCGGCCACCGTCCAGCCCGACTGTCTCAGGTGAACACACAGCGTAAGACGTAACGTGCTCATTCAGAGATTCAGATAACCCGTGTTTACCCAGATAAAACGCGTGCGGGCGGATATCTGAAGATGGCCAGCCAGGCTCAGACATCCACTCTCCGGGGCGACACTCATAGTCCGTTTGCGGCCGTACGCTCTCCTGCAAATAATAATGCAGCGCAGGTTCATCCATCATGCCGTTGTCGTTGCCTTTTAACCAGTGATCCCACCAGCGGACAGACTCAGACACATAGTCAACCTTTGGGTTCGGGTAGGCAATATTCGGGTATTTGTGCGCCCAGGGGCCAACCAGGCCCTTGCAAGGCACACTGAGGTTTTCCAGCAAGGTAAATACGGTATTACGATAGCCATCTGCCCAGCCGCTCATGGCATAAACGGGTACTTTAATATCATCGTAGTTTTCGCAGACCGAGCCGTGTTTCCAGTAATCCGAACGGGTTTGCTCAGCCAGCCAGGGTTTGGCCAGAAAAGGCATAGCCTGCAAACGATCCAACCAGACCGATTTCCATTTTTCCCCGATCAGCGCAGGATCCGGCGAACGGGCCTGAGCGTATGCCCAGAAAAATGCTGCCCAGTCCATGTTGTCATTCAGCAGGCATCCTCCGCTGAAATGAATGTCGTCCCGATAACGATCATCCGTCGAACACTGCGTAATAATGGCTTTCAGCGCAGGCGGGTTCATCGCCGCGACCTGAAGCGCGTTGAACCCGCCCCAGGAGATACCAACCATGCCGACATTGCCGTCGCACCATGGTTGTTTTGTCAGCCAGTCAATGACATCGTAACCATCCTGTAGCTCTTGCTGAGAATACTCATCCGTCATGAAACCCTCAGATTCACCGCAACCACGCAGATCAACGCGAACACAAGCGTAACCATGTGCAGCCGTCTGGGCCATGGTGATTTCATCACGGATGATAGTACCGTCGTTTTTACGATATGGCAGGAATTCGAGAATAGCGGGAACCGGGACTGACTCTGCATTGACGGGTAACCACGCCCGGTAGGCCAGTTGAGTACCATCCGGCAGCGTCAGCATGTCATGATGGATTTCACGTATCATTTGCATAATGTCCTTGAGTCGATGACGTCGGACAACCCATATTAAAGACAGCCGTTTGTGAGTAAATCGCTATTTTGTTAACCTAATATGAACTAAAAGTTAAAGATAACCAGCCCTGATGCCTATTAACAACAAAGCCATACCGCCGATAAGTAACCTGATCTCTTTTGAAGCATCAGCCCGGTCAGGCAGTTTCACAAAAGCCGCCACTGAGCTCTGCGTTTCCACAACAGCCATCAGTAAGCAAATCAAACAGCTTGAAACGTTTTTGCAAACCAGCCTGTTTATCCGGCGGAAAACCGGTCTGGAACTGACTGATAACGGAAAAAACTATCTGGCAACCGTCACCAGTGTGCTTGAGATCCTTGCGCGTGAAACGGTAAAACTGAATAACAGCAATCAGACAGCACCGCTGACAATTGAAATCGGGGCCTGCTTTTCACACTTCTGGTTAATTCCCCGGCTGGATGGTTTTCGCGAGCGCTACCCGGATATACCTCTCAATCTGATTATCAACAATGAAAGGCACATTGGCGATAACGATGATTACGACATCGCTTTCTTCTACTCCGCGATAGATACGCTCAACAAAAATAACCATTTGCTTTTTGCCGAACGCATGCTGCTGGTTTGTAGCCCAGCATTTCTCGCAAAGCGCCCGGAGTGCAAAGATATCCAAACCATTTGGCAACAACCCATTCTTATGCTGAAGGATGCCAAGTCCTTTTGGGAAGGCTGGCAAACCTGGGCAAATCGTTATGGTATCCCCTACCAGGAGCCGACTAATGTCATTCAGATGGAAGAGCAGGTCTCTATCATTCAGGGCGCGCTCAGCGATGCGGGTATTGCTCTGGCCTGGGACTGGCATGTCCGCACTTTAATAGAAGAAGGAAAACTGATCGCACTGACTGAACCAGTGGAGTGCGACAGTAATGCATTTTTTCTCAGTATTTCTGAAACAAGCCAGCACCCCAATGCCAGAACCTTCGTCAGTTGGGTTTTAGAACAGGAAATGCAGATAAGCGGATTCGATTGATCTGCATCAAGCCATCTTTTGCCATACCAGATACAGTGGAGCTCTCCATGTTTTTGGGAAATGCATGTGTACGTTTGCCCCTGACTTGCAGGGGCTTTTTTTCACCCTGGCCCTGCCCTGCTCACTCGCCTTTTCTGTCTCTTCTCTCCGGTACGGCAATGCACTGTGGTTCCAGCTATATTTATGTCAATACTGGCTGCCGCAAAAGCACCGGATGAATAATTTAGCTGTTGTTCTGAAAAGAATATCTTCCGCAGCCAGATGATTGAACACGCGCTTCAGGAGGAGTAAGCTTCTGACGCCTGAAAACACATCATTAAATAAGGACAGCTATGAGCAGTAAGCGTACCTACCCGATTGGCACTCCTGGCCAGAAATGGACCATGAAAGAGAAGGCAGAGTGGCTGGCCCGGCTCACCATCAAGCGTTCCTATCTGGACGAAGTGGTCACTAAGATCGACGCACTGAAAGATCGCTTTGATGTCGCTCAGTATGGCGCTCTGTCTTATGACACAGAAAAATACCCGCTGTTCGTCATCAAATCCCGTCACTGGAATACGCAAAAGCCGACCATTCTGGTCACAGGTGGCGTACACGGCTATGAAACCAGTGGTGTTCATGGTGCGCTGCAATTTGTCGATGAGAAAGCGCAGCACTATAGCCAGTATTTCAACATTCTGGTTGCCCCTTGTGTCAGCCCCTGGGGTTACGAGACGATTAATCGCTGGAACCCGCATGCGATCGATCCAAACCGTTCCTTTTACGACAACAGCCCGGCGGAAGAATCGGCGGCGCTGATGAAAATGGTTAATGATCAAGGCGCAGAGATCCTGGCTCACATCGATCTGCATGAAACCACAGACAGCGACGAAACCGAATTCCGCCCGGCTTTAGCGGCACGTGATGGTATTGAGTACAAACCCGGCAGCATTCCTGATGGTTTTTACGTGGTGGGCGACACCGACAATCCTCATGATGCCTTCCAGAAAGCCATCATAGATGAAGTGCGTAAAGTCACCCATATTGCCCCGCCTGATGACGAAGGAAACATCATAGGTTCTCCGGTTTCCCAGGAAGGCGTGATTGATTATCCGCTGAAGAAACTCGGCCTGTGTGCCGGTCTGTCAGACTGTCAGTACAGCTCCACCACGGAAGTGTACCCGGACAGCCCGCTCGTCACGCCAAGCGAATGCAACAACGCACAAGTCGCGGCAATTGTAGGGGCACTGGAGTATATTCTGAAACAGCAATAATCTGCAGATCCAGCCTGTGTGGCAGCCCGTTCGGCTGCCACAATATTCGACGCGCTCACAGTGATTCACTGAGATTGCCAGGTAATAACCTCAGAAGGCTTACCGTTAGCCTGCGATATCACTGCCCGGATACTCATGGCGGGCAATGTCACAAGCTGGCTGTCTACGCGAACTTGAGTCACATTATGGCTGAAATTTGCCACTATCTGACTGCCATCGCTGAATCTTGTTCTTTGCAAAGAGCCATCACTATTCAGCCAGTCAAATCCCACTAATGCCTTATCCCACAATGCCTGATGCAATGGCATGAATCCCCGCTGATAATCTTGTAATGCTTTGATTCTGGGCGAAGTCGCAGAGGCTGCTTCATCACGGGTTAAATGCACCATGGGTGGCGTGTTATAAAGCATACTGGTCAGATCCCGGATGCCTTTCACATCAGAAAACTTCAGGCTATCCATATGCCAGTGATGGTTATTGATCAGCTCATCATGAAACACCGCCTGGTATAAGGGCACTTTAAAAGCCGGCGAGAAGAACAGGGTTCGGTACGGCTCCTTCACTGTTGCCGGCTTAAAAAAGAAGGCCGGCTTATTATCCGGGTACCAGGCACCAAGGTAATAGGGCGACTGACGGTTATGTTTCATCTCTTTATCCGTCCAGCCAAACCCCGTGGTTTCCATGCCATGGGCAAACACCACACCTCGGGTGGTGATACTGTTGCCATCTTCCGAGCCCAGCAGCACCCCTTGCCCGCTCACCCACTCTAGCCGGTCGTTGAATGCCTTCGCCATTGCCCGCTGAGACATACCGCCAGTCGCAGCACTTTCATTCCCGGATGCAGCCAAGCGGCTTTTATCGGAATAATCTTCACGCACCATTCCTGTTGCATCAACGTCCAAAAACAGGCTGTTAAACTGCCCCAGCTCCAGAATGCGTGAGATTCGCTGTTTGGCATAGTCCGTTTCACAGCCGGGGTTGAGGTAATTGCCTTGCCCGCGAAACCCCGCCTGATTCTGCCCATCGGCGCGTTCAATAGCGCAACGCGTTCTGATTGCTGCCGGAATGTGCGCTGTTAACCAGCTCTCGTTATCCGTTTTATCGATAGCCGTATTATAAGAATCATAAGTCGCGACCAGATATCCCGCCGCTTTTGCCTGTTCAACCACCTCGGGCTGATAAAAAGCAGGTAACCAGTTGTCCAACCCCAGCCACAATTTCTGCAGTCCTGCTTGCTTGAGTGTTTCAAGTACAGGCGAAGACAGGCTTTGTCCCCATTTGTCAGAAGCAAGCAGAAATGGCGCCGCATGGCTTGCTAAATACGCTTTCCTTTTTTGAATCGCAGCAAACTGGTCGGTAATTTGCTCCCATGGGCCCGCATTTTCGCTAAAAGGAAAAAGCGCGGACAAAGAGTGATTAACAGACTCGACCAAAAGACGTTGTTGATAGCGATCCAAGCTGACAGGCTGATTAGCTGTTGTCAGTGGCAGCAATTGTGTCTGGGCTTCACGGCTCGCGAAGGCGCTCAGCTCTGACTGATGAAAGTACCATTTCAGCAACCCAGTCCAGTCGGTCACATCACTTTGCGAGATACCGTCGCTACCGAACAAGTACACATGGCTCGCGCCGATGATTTTGCTGACATCCGGATTGCGGGCAGCCTTATCCCGCAGGCTTTCTCTCTCACCCTGATCATCCCGCCAGCGCCGGTACCGGATGGCGCCAGACAGCCTGTCTTGCCCGCTATGAATCATGACCTGAAAAGGCTGATTCCAGTTCAGAGAGGTAAAAGCGTGGCTGGAGACCATATCAACAGCAGGTGAGGTTTCAGCCGCTTTTGCCGTCACCTCTTTGAATGCCAAGGCATTGTTAAATGGATTGACTAACAGGTAAGAAAAATATCTGGCCGGATTATCAGGCTCATTTTCGTAGTCTGTGTTCACCTGACTGTCAGCGCGTTGCCGGACCTTCTGAGTCCAGAACGGCATTTTCAGATCCTGCGTGGAATTGCTGCCTGAATATTCATCCTGCAAATACCTCGCCCAAAGCCTGTGATGAACAGGTACTCTGATCCCTTCATTAAACGGTAACAACAGCTCGGTAGTGGAGGTTTCCGGCAAATCAAACCAGTTCAAGACGATGGGGTGACTGCGAGTGATACTGGCACCAGAAAGCAACTGAAACTGGAGCGTCAGGTCGCCTGATTCTAATTGCGCTGTCACCTTGATATTACTGGGTTGCCACAGCCATGACGCATTATCACGCTGAGACTTCTGCCTTTGGCTGACACTTTGTTTTTCGTTATTTACCCTGGCACCCGCCTGGTTCAGATCGTAAATCAGGCTGTCGGTATGCCAGGTAATAGCGAGCGATTCGGGATCAATCTCGACTCGCTGATGGTTGTCACGTAATGAAATAATATCGGCAGCCACTTTGCCACAAGGCATTAGCAAAATAGCTGAAAGTAATATCGCTTTACATGGCTGCAAGTGCGCTCGCTGGCCCGTCACAGGGGCTGCTTTCAATAACATGGGGGTCTTCATCCTAATACCTTGGGTTAATAAACACCGGTATTACACATGGTGCCGGACACCAAATTGTCACCCCTATGTCTTCATTCGCACAGGTGGACAGGATGAGTGATTAGTCTGTCAGCATGTACCTGACAGGCACTGTCAGCCGATGCACGTTTTCAATTTTAATCGCCCCTTGAAAATAACTGTCTGCCACTACCGCACTTAACCAATTCGCGTTATCAGGTTTGTCACGGGGCGGCACGCCATGCCCCTGAGCATCCAATACTAGGGTTTCAGCAGGAGATGCCAGTTGATAGTCACTGTCGAACCATTGCCACTGCAATCTCTGCCTCTGACAGGCATTTCGATCCGCAAAGAGATCCGGTGAAAACACGAAAACCCCGGCTGTACTCTTTTCTGCCTGCTGTAATTGAATCGCTGAAGCCCTTTCTGTTTCCTGCAGTGAAGTCAGAATCAACGGATAATGTTTCTCCCCAACACTCAGCTGATAGTATCCATCAGGCACGGATTGAAACCATTCTCTGCTTTCCAGTTCGCTGTAGCCCTCTACCGGCGTTGAGCTTGCCCCCGATAGCCATTGATTGCCCCGCGAATCCGTCAGGCTCACTTCCATTGCATGTCCGGCGCCATCAATCGAGAGTTTAAGCTGATACACCCTCTGGCTGAGATTTACTTTATCCTGTATCGACAGCGAAATTCGGGGTTGGTCAACCCAATCTGACAGTGCTCCCGGATACTCAGTCAGCCTGCGTCCACAATCTGACTGATTAATCAGCTGCTGAAAAACAGGTTGCCATAAGTCCGGGGTAACCGGTTCTGTACTCTGCTGCAAAACGACCTGTAACTCTTGCCACGCCAGCAGCATATTGTGATCGGCCAGAGCCTGATAAACCCGCTGTAATGGCGTGGGCATAAACCAGCCACCGGCTGCGGTACTCCCGGCCTGCACCTGATCTGAGGCTAATGCAGGACGACATACACAAGCGGCAAGCAACAGGGAAAATACCATGGCTTTAGTGCTAATAAATCGCACGGATTACTCCTTTCTTAGCCGGTAGCCAACGCTGCGGACAGTATCGATTGCCAAAGAGGGAAATTTCTGCCGCAGATGCAGAACATGATTGTCGACTGTCCGGGTAGAGGGAAATGCCTGATATCCCCACACCTTATTCAAAAGTTCATCCCGGTGATAAACCCGTCCCGGATTCTGAACAAGCAACGCAAGCAGCTGAAATTCTTTAGGTTTCAGAGGAATATTTTGCTGATCCATCATGACAGTCTGATAAGACAGATTCACCACAAGGTTTCTATATTGGAACTCGACTTCCCCTAACGGGCGAAGTTGGGCCTGAATCCGGGCTAGCAGCTCCTGATGTGAAAACGGTTTGATGACATAATCTTTCGCGCCGGCACTTAACCCTTCAATACGGTGATCGACATCGGTTTTCGCCGTTAAAATGATCACCGGGAGCGCTTTCACTGACAGCCAGCCAGGCAGCCATTTCACACTGTCACCTTCAGGTAACTGGCGATCCAGCACAACCAGATCGGCCTGAATCCAATGTTTTTCCACATCCGATATTTTTTTGATCCAATCACAGCGATAACCGTTTTTGGCCAGATACATCGAAAGACCTTCACCCAGTAACACATCGTCCTCAACCAGCAAAACCCGGCTCATAGTGGCAACTCCAGAATGTACCTGGTTGGATGCCGTAAGTGAGTCAAGCGCCCGCCAATCCGGCGCATGATACGGTTAACTATCATCAGCCCAATCCCCATACCGTCCCCTTTCTCAGTTAGTAACCACTTTTCCCAACGTGCAGGCGATGCCCCGTGATCCCTCACCTCAATAACCAGGCTGTCAGAGATTTGGGCATCAAGGTATATCGGTGGCTTGCCATGTAAAACGGCATTACGCAGCAGATTATCCAAGCACACGCCCAGCCAGTAATAAGGCAGCGACACCCTACGATCTCCGTCGATATGGCAGTGCAAGTCATACTGGCTGGCTATGCTCTCCAGCCACTCTGAAAACTGAGCGTCTTGCTTATCTTGCCCTTCTTCCCGGCGTCCACTGAGAAACCCTTTGCTGGTTTCTGTCAGCCGGTAGAGGCGCTGGTAGTCGCCCAGCAGCCGGTAAAACGCATGCTGACTTTGCTCGTTCAAGTGATCATATTCATCTCTGAACTGCTCCACCGTAAAACCAAGGCTGGTAATGGGTGTTCGCAATTCGTGCGTCAGCAATTGCAGGATAAACTGCCGCTCTTTCATTTCCCGTCGTCGCTCCAGCCCCAGCCTGAAAATCAGCCCAAGAATAATGACAAGTAAAATAAGCATGACGCCCTGCCACCAAAGCGCATTGGTACGACGAAGCTCAATGCATAAGTTACTGTACTGAAAACGACAACTCTCGCTGATCTGGTCACTAGACCGGGTGATCCTGATACCCGCCTTGTCTGCTATCGGTTGCCATTGCTCCGGGCTTAACACATCAATGCCAGTCAGAGTGTTGCGCCACAAGCGGCCACTTTTCGTCAGAAAATACCGCGAGCCGCCCAGAATAGCCGACTGACCCGTATCAGAAAGCGAGGCAAATATACCGTGTAACGGATGCAGCGGATGGGCAAGAGTCAGACTGTTGGCATGCTGTTGAAGAAATGCATTCGCGTCACTTTCATCATGATGATCTCTCAGGTAGTTCACATACCTGTCTGCATAGCTGCCACCGGCAGGGTGCCTCTCGGACAGGTGCTGACTCCATTGCGATGGAAGTTTACCTTCGCGGCACAAGATCAGTTCAAATTGCACCGCTCTGCGCCAATCCGCACTGTCACTCAACACATTGTCGTCTTCAGAGCAGTGGGTATGAATGTGATAAAGTGTTTCTATCTGCGCCCAGCTGAACCGCTTTAAATCTGGGTACTGACTGACAGGTAAAAGCAATTCCTGGGGATACTGATTCAACGACTGCTGACTGATTTGATCTTCACCCTGCACTGTTGCAATACGATCAGAAAATGCCTGCCATTGTTGATGGGCCAGATGTGTTTCCGGCTGCCCGCATACAGGCAAGGCCACTAATAACAGCGGAAGCAATGCATTCCTGACCATTTAACTCTCTCAGAAAAAATAATGCGCGATCATACACAATGCTTGTCGTGACATTGTCTCCGCAATGTCACTGTTTGGCATTTTATAAGTGCCGTTCCATGTGGTTATTCGTCAGTGATTGCCCTGTTAACCACTGCAATCAATGTGTCCAGCGCGCATTTGGCTACGTTATCCGGCTCTCCCGGTTCGGGCAGCGCGTAGCCGATATTAATTCGCAGGCTGTCCCGGTACAGATCCCGCAGAGTGAAACACTCACCCAGCCTGATATCCAGCTTAGCCTCAATCAGCAAAGACTTAATTTTTGCCTCATCCATGCCTGGTATCTGTAACCAAAGTACTAACCCGCCAGCAGGATCACTGATACGAACTGTTTCCGGCAGATGCTGCTGCAAATATTCTCGGTAGCGCCGCTTATGGAGCAACAAATCAAACCTTTGCGTTTTCAAATGACGCGCATACTGGCCACTATCGATAAAATCAGCGACGGCCAACTGTATCGGCAGCGATACACCAAAGCAGCCTGCCGCATGTTTGCTCAGATACTGATTCAGATAACGTCCCGGCAAACACCAGCCAAGGCGATAGCTGGCGGCCAATGTTTTGGATACGGAACCGCACCAGAGTATATATCCGCTTTTGTCGTAATATTTTGCTGGTAAGGGCACTGTATTGCCGTGGGGTAATTCCATGTACACATCATCTTCAATCACAGGAATTTCATAACGGGATGCCATCTTTGCCAGTCGCTGCTTTTGTGACGGTGACATCGTAATACCCTGCGGATTCATATGAGTCGTACAAAAGAGACCGGCTTGAACCGTCCCCTGCTGCATGTGATGTTCCAACTGGTCCAGATCTATGCCGCTGTCCACAGACGGAATCTCCACGATATTGCGCGACATTTCCCGCAATAAGGTTAACAGTCCGTTGAAACATGGCGAGCTGACAGCAATGGCATCGTCAGGTTGAGTACAGACTTCAATGGCCGTGCGTATGGCATCCATGCAGCCGTTTGTGATGGCCAATTGCTCAGCGGTGAAATGAAAACTGTAATTCGCAAAATGTGCAGACAAGACACTGCGCAACATAGCCTCACCCTGTCGGGTGGGATAAAAGTTCAACCTTTCACCAAGGCGCCGGTTTGTACGCCGGAAGCTCTGTTCCATCTGACTGGTCAGTTTATGAGTGACTTCAAAACGGGAATAACCCAGCGGCCCGGCGAACTGACTGTCAGGCGCATTTCCTTTGTCCAGCGAATAGTCAGATGCCAATGCCAGCTGACTTTCAAACTGCGCCAGATCCGGTAAGCGCAGGGTTGAGCGCTGTGCTACGTAATAACCGGATTGCGGTTTAGCGACAATCCAGCCCTGAGATTCCAGATGCTGATAACAATTCAAGGTAGTGGTCATGCTTACCTGATGTAATTGTGCAAACTGGCGTAATGAGGGCATGCGGACTTGAGCAGCCAGCAGACCTGATTGAATATCGGCAATATACTGCTCAGCTAATTGTTTATACCTCATGGCGTACCCTTTTCAGCTTGAAACACAAACTGTGCTCTTTTTATTGTTAAAAATTGTATCTGCACCTTTCTGCGACGGTAATCCACAATGTTGGTTAAATCAACAATGGAGTACAACGCATGACATTTAAAGATGCCTGCCTGGGCTTATTCGTGATGTTCATTTGGGGCATCAATTTCTCTGTGATCAAACTGGGCGTCAGTCAGGCTGATCCTCTGCTGATGACTGCAATTCGATTCACACTTGCGACAATGCCACTGATCTTCTTTGTTCGTAAACCGGATGTTGCCTGGCGCTACCTGGTGAGTTACGGCGTGCTGTTTGGAGTGGGTGTATGGGGCATGGCATCCTGGTCAATCACCGCCGGACTGTCTGCGGGAATGACATCAGTGTTACTGCAGACCAATGTCATTTTTGGTCTGTTCATTGGTTATCTGGTTTTTCGCGACAGATTCACAATACACAAAGTCATTGGCGCCCTGTTTGCGTTTACCGGGTTGGCTTTATCCCTGATGGCCACTGACGGCACCATCACAATAAAAGGTGTGGCTTTAGTGATGATATCAGCATTGTCCTGGAGCCTGGTCAGCACCCTGGTGAAGAAATCAGGCACCCGACAACCCTTTGCCTTCAGTATCTGGGGCATGGCATTTGCGCCTCTGCCATTGTTGCTCTTTGCACTCTCGCTAAATGGTACAGATATCATCACCACCACGATTAACAGCTGGAATGGCTACACCACTTTCTCAGTCCTATTTCAGGCCTATCCGACCACGGTATTTGGCTACTGGGTATGGAATCGTATGCTGGTGAAGTATCCGCTCAGTACGGTCGCACCGGTCAATCTGATGGTGTCAGTATTCGGCTTGCTCGGCGGCTATCTCTTTTACGGTGAGCATGTCGGTGCTTTACAGGTCATATCTGCAGCAATGATTCTGGCGGGCGTGCTCATTATTCTGCTCAAACCCGGTAACACCTTTTTGGCTGCCAGACTGGCTCAATGGCGTGTAAGGAAAGTCTCTGATCAGAAAGTCTGATTGTCTAAGCCACCTGATGACAGGTGGCTTTTCGTGTCAGAACCCAATTATTGCATCAGGAGAACCTCACCGACTGGGCCATCAGATGTCTGTAGCCATGCTCAGCGAATGCCCAGACTCTCGGTTTGCCAGTGATCGCGCCAGGTTTTCAGCCTCTGCATACGCCGCTTTCAGCGACGCCTGATGGCGGCTATCACCAAATTCCTGGTAGCCGGCACTTATTTCATAGGTCTGTTCCACCCCCAAATAGTGACTCATAACACGAATATGCGGACCAAGGTGATTCATCGCTTCGCGGACTCCTCCGGCTTCGAAACCAAATTCACCTGTAGAGGTAATGAGCACCAGTGTTTTCCCGGTTAACATCGGCGACAAAGGAAAATCACCCCGTTCCAGATCAAATGAAAAAGTTTTATTGATGCGTATTACCTGGTCAAACCAAGCTTTCAGCGCAGCAGGCAGACCATAGTTGTACATTGGTGTCGAGATGACTATCGTATCCGCAGCCATGACTTCCTCAATGAATTCATCAGACAGTGCCAGCACTTTCCTTTGGGCAGCGGTCCGATTCACCTCCTGAGTAAAAGCCGCCGCAATCCAGTCCTGACTAATGAACTCTGGCGGGTTAATACCAATATCCCTATGTATCACAGCGGTTTGTGGAGCATTAGTCAGCCATACATCCATAAATGAAGCCGCTATTTGTTTAGAAATTGAATTATGGCCTGAAACGAGATTATCAGTCCTGCGTACACTGGCATCTAAATGTAAAATAGTCATCCGCTTATCCTTCTGTTCCAAAGTAAGTTGTGGTCAGAGAATATTGTCTGCCTGAGTGACAGTAATGACAAAAGGGATATACTTTCACATAGATGAATAAAACTCACCTTTAGGTATATTAAATGTTCGCCCGTCTCCCCTCACTCAACAGCTTTCGCGCGTTTGAAGCCGCCGCCCGTCTGAAAAGCTTTAAAGACGCCGCTGCTGAGCTTTATGTTACGCCAACCGCTATTTCTCATCAGATTCGTCAACTGGAAGCGCAGATGGGTACCCAGCTATTTGAACGAAAAACCCGATCTGTTGTGTTAACCCTGGAAGGAGAAGAATTACTGCTTTGCACACACCAGGCGCTTAAACAGCTGCAATCAGGGGTGAATAACATACGTCGTCAGGCCAGCACGATTACCGTGAGCACGACTTCTGCCTTCGCCAGTTTGTGGCTGGTACCAAGGCTGGAACGGTTCCGACAACAGCATCCTGAACTGGATGTCGTTCTGAAAACCGGTGAGAGTAAAGAAGATGTCGAACACGACAGACGATTTGATGTGGCGATCCGTTATGGCCATTGCCCGGCTTCGGATCCACAATCTATCCTGCTGACAAAAGAAACATTATGTTGCGTAGCCTCACCTTCGTATTGTGAGCAGGTAAAAACAGCAGCAAACGCCACTGTTTTTACCACCCGATGGCAAAATACCGATTTACCTGCCATTGAACCTTCACTTGAAAGTTTAACTCCGGCCGCTGCTGCGTCTGTGAGTATCCGGTATTTTGATCAGGAAAATCATGCGGTACAGGCTGCATTAGCAAGCCAGGGCGTGGCTTTTATCAGTACGTTACTGGTACAGCAACCCCTGAGCGAAGCATGGCTGATACCGCACCCTGCCTTTGCGTCATTGCAAAAAACAGGGCTTGAATATTACGCAGTCATCCCTAGCCGACACAAACAAACTGCCGCGGTTCAGCAGTTTGTTTCCTGGCTTCAGCAGACACTCACCTAAATGCTGTCACCCTCACTCACGGCGTGACTCAGCCACCAGCGCATCCAGGAAGCTGAATAAAGCACGGTTCATTTCACTGTAATCGGCATGACGCAGTTGCTCTGCCGTCTGAATGAAAGGCCTGTTTTCAGCATTGTTCAGATCCTCACCAGAGTGCCTGATGAGACCTTCCACCGAGTCGCGGGTAAATTCGGGATGACACTGGAAACCATAGGCTAACGGGGTATAACGCACAATCTGACGCGGGCAGCCCAGACTGGTTGCCAGCACCTGGCATTCAGGTGTCAGACCCGGCATGTCATTATGCCAGTGACCGACAACCAGCTCTGGCGGAAACCCTGCAAACTTGCGGTCCAGCCTTGCGTGTTTGTTAAGCACGATGGGAAAGCAGCCCACTTCCGGCTCCAGACTCCGGCTATGCGGCGCACCTAACGCTTCCCCGAGAAGTTGTGCCCCCAGGCAGAACCCGACCACGGGCGTTTTGCTTGCGACAGCTTTTTTGATCAGCGTAATTTCCGCTGCAGCATCAAAATGCGGGCACTCTTCTCTGGTGGTTGCCGGACTTTGCGGGCCACCCAATACAATCAGCAGATCCATATCATCACCACGTTCTGGTAACACCTCGCCCAGATAAACACGCGAATATGACGTCGAATAATTACGCTGATCAATCCACTGTAATAAAGCGCCTGGTCCTTCAAACGCTTCATGCATAACAAAATGTACTTTCATTGCTTTCCCTTTGCGTTTTGTATTTGAGTTTCGATAACACAACCCATACTATGCGCGAAACAATCCGGTCAGGTAGCGACAATATGACAAAAAATATCGATAAAAAGACATATGCAACACCTGACGGTAATACACTGATCGCGACCTATTCGTGCCAACCTCTTCTGATCAATACCCTGAACATGGCTAAAGGCTTTCACGACAAACCGCATCAGCACGCGTGGCATCAGATTATTTTTCCATCCAGAGGATTATTGAAATGCAGCACTGACACGCATCAGTTCTGTATTCCGCACCACAGGGCATTGTTTATCCCGGCACACACACGGCACGAGTCCAGAGCGCAACAGGACACCACATTTATCGCCGTGTACCTGAACCCAGCGTCCTTAACCCACTTACCGGCGTCCAGCCAGCCGATTGAAGTGACGCCGTTTTTCCGCGAACTGATCCTGAAACTCAGGCAATCCGTTGTGCGCGATCAAGAACAGCCACCTAGTATTTTACGCCTGCTGGCGGTACTGGAAGACGAGTTAAGCGCAGACAAAGACAGTTCACTGGAGCTGCCCATGCCGCAAGACCGCCGGCTTATACCTATAGCCGATGAGTTACTGAGTCATCCCGGCAGCACAAAAACCCTGGCACAATGGGCTCGTCAGACCGGAGCAACCGAACGGACATTGTCCCGGGTGTTTCAGAAAGAAATACAACTGACGTTTCCGCAATGGCGGCAGCGCCTGCGGCTCATGACGGCAATGACGCTGCTTGAGCAAGGTTTACCTGTGCAGGATGTGGCCCATGAGATTGGCTACCAGTCTGTTTCCGCTTTCATTGAAGCATTCCGGCTGGCCTTCAAACTGACCCCGCAGCAGTTCAAACATCAGCGCACTATTGAGTAACAGCACGTAGCTGAGCTACTGATTGCCTTTTTCAATTAAGGCTTCATCCGTGATATGCACTATCTGTTGCTCTTCTTCAGTCAGGCGGGTCTTTTTCCATGTTCCTCGCTTAAACCAGCAAAACGCAAAAACAGCGACCACCACATTGGTAACAGCAAAAGACCACCAGATGCCGTTATCTTGTAACGATGTATGTTTTGACAACACATAGGCCAGAGGAAATTGCACCACCCATTGCGACACCAGTGCAATCATCATGGCGTTCTGCATATTACCTGACGCCCGAAACGCGGAAACGACGCAAAGCTGTACCCCAATACCGCCCCACGTCAGGCACATAGTACGCAGAAAGTGGGCACCTTCATTGATCACCTCAGGATCATCCGGGATAAACACAGCGATCAAATAAGGGGCGAAAATATAGAATAGGATGCCGATCACCGTCAGACCGAGAAAGCCCCATAGCGTGCCCAGCAAGGTGATTTTTTCTGCCCGTTCAATCTGGTTCGCACCTATGTTCTGCCCCACCAAGGTCGACACAGCCATCGACAGCCCCATGGCCGGAATCATCACAAACTGCAGCAGGTTGGAACCCACGCCATAAGAGGCAATCGTTACTGTTCCGAAACTCGCCACCAGAAACGACAGAATGATCATCCCCAATGCACGGGCAGACAGCTCTACTGAGCCAGGGACACCCAGAAAAAAAGCTTTTTTAATATAGGCAAAATCGGGCTTGAAGTTGTGCCATTCCAGCTGGATGCCATGTCTGCCCCGCATGAAAACCATCAGGCCCAGTATTGCAGCAATTGACTGGGTGACCAGTGTCGCCAGCGCCGCCCCCATGACACCCAGTCCTTCAAAACTGCCAAGGCCAAAAATAAACAAGGGGTCCAGAAAAAAGTTGAGGATCACAGTACCGAAGACAATCATCAACGGGATCTTGATCTGCCCGATCCCCCGCATCAGCGACTGAAACATGGCAAATAAAAAGACAAAAATCACCCCGATAAACGACACGTGCATGAACTTGAGCGCATCGCCATAGACCTTTTCGCTCACGCCCAGTAACATCAGGAAATAGGGCGATAGCAAATAGCCAGTGAATCCCAGCACCACGGACGTAACCGCGACCATCAGCATGGTCTGAGCCGCCACATGGTTCACTTTGTCCCGGCGCCCTGCCCCCATATATTGTGCAGATAACGTTGCGCCCGCCATGGCTAACCCTGAGCCTAACGCGATTACCAGAAAGGTAACGGGCATGCTGACAGACACAGCCGCCACTTCAGATGCGCCCAAGCGTCCCACCCAAAATGCATCTGTCAGCTGATAGGCCGACTGAAGAATATTGGTCAAAATAATGGGAACCGCTAACGAGATAAGTACTTTGTTGATAGGACCTACGAGAAACCTGTTTTGCCTGTCTGTCATCGCCATGCCTTATGCAGTTATCGTTATAAATACGTTTTGAAAATGCGGATACTTTAGTCAATATAGTTAGTCAGGCCACTATAAGCATTCGCTTTTATAGTCTTTTTGCATGGCCTTTTTGCATGGCCTTTTGCAGGTTGACAAATGATTAGCTGCTGCTGGCATGGCATGGCATGTTACAGCAAGGTTAGCTGCTATTGTCAGTGCCGATAACAAACAATCCATGCAGGATATTACATTGAGTGCCGTTCTTCTTAGCTCCACCTCTTATATTCCTCTCACCCAGTGATACATTGACGCCCATTTTCCTCGCCAGATCATAATGCAGCCATGACTAATAAACAGCATACTGTACTATTAGTTCGATAAAACCCAGACCCAAGAATATTCAGTTACCACTCGAATCCTCACTGAACAACTAACACAACATAAATAACAATAGCAACTATTATCAACAGCGTTATTGTCACGATTAAAAATAAAGCATATTTATCCCCTTCCTATTGACGCAGTCAATATAAATTACAACAGGGATAAAGTATAAAGCTTCGAATCCTTCCTTAGTTTTTCCATCTCTTTATTAGTTACCCGCAGAAACAAACCAACACTTTAAAAACCATATTTTTTATTCTTAATGAAAAATAAAAACATACCGTAATGACTAGCTTTAACGACATAGCAAACATTGCATCAAATTAACTGTCAGAAAAAATTACACCATAAAAACAAACGCGACAGGAATTAAATGAAAATAAATTTAAATCAACAAGTTAAACCACCGAACAAAAACGGCATGAATTTGGCATGAATTCGTCGTGAGATAATTAAATACTAATAAAGCAGGGGGTATATCATGAAAATCTCATCTACATTTCGAACTGTTCGCACTGGTTTATATGTCTCAGGTCTCTTGTTATCATCAACCTCACAAGCAGGACTGGTAGACATATTTGCGTTTTCAAGTTATTTTTCTCCTGACAATACAAATGTTTATGTAGATACACCACTCGACAACTACGGCATTGGCTACAGTGACATCCCCTACGAGTTTGTCACCTCTTTCACATCTGCGCTTGATAGTGATAACTACGGTACATTACAGTGGCAGATCAAAAATAACTCCGGCAGTAGCTTTACGGATGTTCACATTGTGGGTGTACTAGATGCAGTCATTGATTTTTACGGTGATGATGATTATGCCTATAATGCCGGCAACAGTGCCGACAGTTGGGAGATTAATGACAGCTATGATCTTTCCGGAAACTTTTACTACTATGGCTTAGCCCTCAATAATTCAGTGACTCCAGCTTTCTTTTCACATGGGCTCGCGCTGGGTTTTAACATCGATGAGTTCTCACACGGCTCTATTTTATCCTTCACCTATACCCTCAAAGACTATGGCCCTGGGTTGCATTTAACCGACAACTATTACACCGACTTATATTTCGACGGTACGTATCAAGTTCCGGAACCCGGCTCTCTGCTTCTGTTCACTACTATTTTATTTGGAGCAAGTGTGTCACTAAGAAGACGTCTTAAAATTAACTCATAGATTTATTTAACATTAACCAATAATAAAATCTCTGAAGTAAGCATTGATCGTTGTTTATTAATGCGAGGGGAATAATAATGGAAAAAAGTAGAAAAGCAATGCGCTTTGGTGCACTAGGTTGCACCATTGCTTGTTTTAGCTTGGGGGCTGTATTTTTTGCACAATCTGAAATACCTGCCGAAGAACCTGAACCAATAGAAAGTTTGATTCCTGAAGCACTCACGAACCTTCAAGTACCTCTACCTGATTTAACCGGTATTGTAAGAGACAAAAACATCGCCATAAAACTTGGCAAAGCCTTCTTTTGGGATCAGCAGGTCGGCAGTGACGGGCAAGCCTGTGCCAGCTGCCACTTCAAAGCGGGTGCTGATGGCAGGATCACCAATATTCTTACTCCCGGCCTGTTGCGGGTCGATGCCAATGGCAATCCCGACCCTGATACTGAGTTTGGTGGCACCGTACCACCCAGCCCGGTGGCAACCGATGGCTTTACCGCCAGTAACCAGGTGGCCCGGGCCAATATCACACTCACCCCGGATGATTTTCCATTTCACCAGCTGGTTGATAAAGATGACCGCAATTCAGCCATTGTATACTCCACCAATGACTCCGCTACATCACCGGGAACCTTCGATGGTTCATTCGGCACTGTGATTCCCAGAGATCTGAATGAGTACTGTGGTGACCCGGAAGGCAGCATTTTCCATACTCAGTCCAACCTGGCTACCCGAAAAGTCGAACCGAGGAACACCCCAACGGTCATCAATGCTGCATTTAACTTCAGAAACTTTTGGGATGGTCGTGCCAACAATATCTTTAACGGTACCGACCCGTTCGGACGACGTAATGAGCAAGCGAGGGTGATGATCCTTAACGGCCGTACTCCCGAACTTGCCCGGATCGATCTCAACAACGCCAGTCTGGCTTCTCAGGCTGTCGGGCCAACATTGAGTGATTTTGAAATGTCCTGTGCAGGCAGACAGTTTGCCGATGTCGGTCGACGCATCGTTAGCCTGAGACCACTGGCACAGCAAGACATCGCTAACAATGACAGCCACCTGTCCGATTTGGTCCATCCCAGCGGCAAAGGCTTACGAACCAGCTACGCTCAGTTAATACGAATGGCTTTCGAGCCGCAATACTGGGCAGCCCGTGGCAACTTTGTTATTGATAACAGCGGCAGCGAACCAATGCTGGTTAGTGACAGCCAGGGCTATACCCAAACCGAGATCAACTTTTCTCTGTTCTGGGGTATTGCCATCATGCTTTACGAAGCTGAACTCATTTCCGATGATACGGCGTTTGACCGCTTCAGAGGATGCCATGAACCCTCTTGTTCACCGGCCATTGAACCCAATGAAAATGCGCTGTCTGAGCAGGAAAAACAAGGGCTTATGGTATTCGTTGATAAAGGAAAATGTGTTAACTGTCACAAAGGTCCAGAGTTCACCTCTGCCGCCATTCACCTGCAAGCTGAAAATCAGGAAGAAGGCCTTGTTGAGCGAATGATCATGGGTGACAACCAGGTTGCACTCTACGATAACGGTTTCTACAACATCGGAGTGAAACCAACCAAAGAGGATCTGGGTGTCGGTGCTGTTGACCCCTGGGGCAACCCGCTGTCTTTTACCCGCCAGTATTTTGATATTTTGCTCGGCAATAACGCGCCTGATCCGTTTGAAGTCGATCCCTGCACCTTTGAGGTTCCTGTACTCAATGATTTCCCTTGTAACTCCGCGCAGCAGACCAATGCGCTACGAGATAGGGTCATCGCAGGTCTGGAACGCGATGCTGTTGACGGTGCCTTTAAAACGCCCGGGCTGCGGAACATCGCGTTAACAGCGCCGTATTTCCACAATGGCGGTGCCGCGACGCTCGAACAGGTTGTCGAATTCTACAACCGGGGAGGAAACCGCAGAGGTTCTGAGTCAAACAATAACTCTGGCTTTGGTAATAATAATTCCAATCTGGATCCTGATATCAGACCACTGGGCTTAACCTCTCAAGAACAAGCCGATTTAGTGGCTTTCCTGAAAACGTTAACCGATGAGCGGGTGCGTTGTGCCCAAGCACCGTTCGACCACCCGAGCTTAACGGTTTCCAATGGACATCTTGATCAGGACAGCAACAATGATAATCGCGCCGATGACATTCTGATCACCCTACCGGCTGTCGGAGCGTCCGGTTTACCCTTCAGTAAATGCTGGGCAAACTCAGGCGATTTGTTCAATCAGGGAGGACCGCTGTAACGGTACGGCAATCAAGAGCAATAGCACCAGTCAAGGCCAATACCGTTTGGCCTTGACTGGCACAGGACCAGTATAAGATTCGCAACAATTATCTTGCTTCCGGCAGACTATACTTTATTCGTTACCTGCTCAGCACCGTCATTCGACTAAGGATAACGGTATGAAATTTGCCAGATATCTGCCTCTGGTAGTGCTTGTTACAGCAGGACTCCCTGCTATCGTCAATGCCGATGACAAACAAGCAATGCTGGATGATGCATTGAGTGCAGCTCCCCCCACACTCAGAGATAAAGTCACCGTAATGGACTGGGATAACAATGTCTTACAAAAAGGCTCCAGTGACTATACATGCTTTCCAACACCTCCTCAGCTGGAAGGGACAGCTCCTATGTGCATGGATGGTCCGTGGATGGCATGGGCACAAGCCTGGATGAAAAAAGAACCCGTTGAAACGAAAACCATAGGTATTTCTTACATGCTGGCTGGTGACGGCGGCGCGAGCAATATCGACCCTTATGCGGAAGGTGAAACTGCAGACAATCAATGGGTGGTTGAAGGACCACATTTAATGATTATCACACCAGACAAAACCTTACTCGATTCGCTTCCCACCGATCCCAATAACGGCGGGCCATATGTGATGTGGAAAGGCACTCCCTATGAACACATCATGGTGCCAGTGGGATCCAGAAAGTAAGACAAAACAAAGAAGAAAAAAGCGAGATAATCATCTCGCTTTTCTTTTTATTTGTAGTTTTATTTTTTGCCTTTTTTCGGCGGGTTACTGGTGCTTTTATAGGGTTTCGGTGGTTCCACAGTCGTGGTGTCCGTGAGCGTTTTCATATAAGCAACGAGCGCCGCTTCTTCGTGAGCCGTTAACCCCAGATCACCTGTTACAGCACCAATAGTTAATAGCGGTGCATCGGGCACTTCAGGTGCAGGCCAGCAATTATTGGCAAGCGCTTCTTTTTCGGTCACGATACTTGCAGGGCAACGTATCACACCAAAATCTGCCGCGGTCTGACCGTCAACATCTGAGGTATTGTAGAAATGCACAATACTTTCCAGACTCTTGAACCAGCCATTATGGGCATACGCTTTGGTAAATCCTTTTCCCGGACGTTTATCAACATTGCGCAGTGTTGGAGTTTTGTGAGCACCAATAAAGGCATTCTGAACATTAAACGGAGGGAAGGGTAAATTGGCATTGGGATTTAATCCCAGATCTAACAGTGTGGGATGTAATCCGATATCCGGTAATGGAGAACCCGGTAGCTCATAGTTTCTTGGCACACCAATCGCGTGATAGCTGTCATCGGTATAACGTTCAAGGGGATGTGTCCCATTAGCACCGTTACTGTTATGACAAAAAGCACACCCAGCCTGGCCATAAAACAGGTCATGCCCTTCGTTTTCCAGATTGGTGAATCCAGTTAACGGGAATTGTTGATTGTCGTCTTCAGCAAGAGCAATATCCCGTTTTGAGTTAAAGCGATTGTTATCTTCAGACATTTGCCATGCCGCCAGAGCAACAGCAAAGCGCGCAAAGGCCGTGGCCGATTCCGCTGCAGACTGGCAAGATAAACCCACGCCCCATGACAGGTAATACAGCTCTTTACCCCATTTGGTAGATTCTACTTGGCTACACACATCTTCTTTGCTCTTGTGGTTTTGCTCGACAGGGTTCAAAAATGGGCTTGCAAAGGCCTGATCAGCAAGGGAACCGAGGTATTTAGCGTAAAGCGTTTTTTTCTGCCAACTGGCATCGTTAACATCAAAAACCAGATTAGTATTTTCGACAATGTCTCCATTCGCGCGTCCATTCCAAAACGCACCGCCACAAGGAAAAATACCACACGGCCCCTGCCCCGCAAGCTGGAGTTTTTGCAGACCTTTCGCTACGCCGTCATGCAGAAAGCTGACATATTGATTTGTCGGCGGCTTCAGACCACCAGCATTTTTCACCGTCGTTTTTTCTTGTCCCTCTTCTAAATCTTGTGGTCTCAAATGAGGCCTTGCCCCGGTCACGGCGACCTGATGTAAATTCACACCGGATACATTGTACGTGCCACCCGTGTTTGGCGCGTGGCAAGTCGCACAAGACATTCGATTAGGATCGGAGATGTTTTCAAAAAATAATCTTTTTCCTAATTCCTCTATGGGTTGTAAATCATAGTCATTCTCATTGCTGTTTTTAGCTTGTGAGCTAAATGAAAACAGCATTGAAATAACCAGAACGGATGTTCCGATTATTTGCATCGGTTTTAAATATGCACTGACATTATCAGGCTGTCTGCCTTTTGATGCTTGCATGGTCATGGTTAACCTCTTCTTTTTTCCACGCACAAGTCAGCCACCCGTAAAGTCGGGCAGCACTGAGAGCGTTAAGGCTTGATTAACCAACTATAACTTAAGTTTATAAATCCGAATTTCTCATAAAAGAGAAAACTTTTTAAATCAACAATATAAGCAACAAATTCTCATTTTATAGAAAATGATACGCAAAAAAACACCACCATACTTATCACAGCCGTTAATAAAACATTCTTTGTTTTCAAAGCGATTATAATCGCAACAATTGCGCCAACTAAATATGGGTTACTATACGTAACATCAACAGTATTTTTATCAGGCAAAAAAACAATAGGCGCCCAAATTGCCGTCAACACTGCCGGGCTCGAGTAATTTAAAAAACGCTGAGTTTGATAGTTCAGTTTTACAGGCAATCGGGGTTCTAAAAATAGATAGCGACTGGCGAAAATAATCAGTGTCATTGTCAATATAGTTAGCCAGATCATCATTTGTCTTCCTGCTGTTTTTCTGTTATTTCACTGTAAATCGATTTATTTCCCATCAAGCGTTCAGATATATATCCGCCTGACATCGCGGTTAAACTGGCTATCATCAACCCGCCTTCTATGTTCAGAGCTGCCATTAATACCGACATCACCAAGGCAATCAGTACTGCGATCAACACCGGCCAACGCTGAATACTGGGTACGACAATAGCGATGAAAGTGGCGGCGATGGCAAAATCCAAACCCAGGCTGTCCAGATTCGGGATAAACTTTCCCGCGAAAATGCCTGCTAATGTGGCGATGTTCCAGCTGATGTAAAACCAAAGCCCGGCGCCCAGCGCATACCAGGGCTGAAAACGCTTCGGGGACTGGTTACCACACAAGGCAAAAAGCTCATCGGTAAGAAGGAAGCCCAAAACCAGCCGCCAGCGAAGCGGAAGCGGGCTGATCACGTTTCGCATCGTAATGCTGTACAGCAGGTGCCTTGAGGTAATGAAAAAGGTGGTCAGTAAAATAGTCACAATACCGACCCCGGCTTTCAGTAGCCCGGTCGCTACCAGTTGCGCCGCGCCGGCAAACACTATCGCAGACATAGCCACACTCTGAAACACGTCCAGCCCGGCATCAATAGCAAAGGAACCCGCAAGTAACCCCCAGGGGATCACCGCAACACATAAAGGCATCACTGCGAGAGCGCCTTGTTTAAACAACCGTCGTTTCTCCTTGCCAGTCAGCAAAACGGCTGACGTTGCCATGAATATTTCCTTTTCTTTCATTGCCTACCACTATCCGCGCTTCGAAAACAGTCACTTTACGCCAATACAAGGCTTCAATCTTGTACAAACTTGTCTTAAACAATGATAAGAACATCAGCTCATAAGGTGATCACTATTTATTGATATTGTGTTGATTATTAGCACTTACTAACGCCAGAATGGTTTACTCTTCCTGACCGACAGGATAATGTGAGCGCCCATTGACATAAAAATACAACACTAATTTAACCTAACCGGTTATCTCGCATCAGATGGCGGATGGCTGGTCTTTGATGAATCATGATTGCAGAACTATTTTCGCTTTTTTTTATCTCCGACAGCACAGACCCAAGCCTTCTGGTCACTGGTGAATATAACTATTCACTGATTGCTATCTCTTTGCTTATCTCTGTGGGTGCCTCTTTACTGGCGCTTTCTTTAGCTGAATCGGCTAAACAGAGCCGTAGTCGATTACTTCGCCGCCTCCATATACTGACAGGCGCAGCTTCGTTAGGGGTGGGTGTATGGGCCATGCATTTCATTGGTATGCTGGCGTTCGAGCTGTGTACCACGGTGAACTACAACATCAGCACTACCCTGCTTTCCGCTATACCCAGCTTTCTTGCTTCCTGGGTAACGCTCCATTTACTGACGAAACGGGCTGTCAGTAATGCACGACTGATCCTATGTGGTATAACCGTCGGGCTGGGCATAGGCTCAATGCACTACATTGGCATGGCGGCGATGGTACTGGGGCCTGCGCTAAAATATGACCCGGCCTTATTCGCACTCTCCATTTTTGTCGCTGCCTCGTTAGCCACACTGGCCTTATGGATCAGTTTTGGTCTGCGCAAGCATCGCTCAATGCCTGGCTACCAGATCCAGCTGATTGCCAGTGTTGTTATGGGACTGGCCATTGCAGGTATGCATTATACTGCCATGGAAGCAACCCGGTTTGTCGGTCAGCCCGATCCAGCATTTATCCCTGGCAGCCAGCGTCATTACTTACTCGCCATTACCATTTCAATTGTCACCGTATCCCTGAGTCTGATCATTGCTGCGGTCAACGCCCTGACCCGCTACCGCTCATTACTGCAGCACAGTGAAGAAACCGCTGCTGAGCTGAAAGCCACCATAGATACCGCCGTAGACGGTATTATAAAAATGTCACACCGCGGCATTATTCTGTCATTTAATGCCTCTGCAGAACGTATTTTTGGTTATCACGAAAGTGAAGTCATTGGCAGGAACATCGGCATGCTGATGCCAGAGCCCTATCAAAGTGCGCACGATTCCTATCTGGAGAATTACCGCAAAACCGGAACAGCACGTATTATCGGCATTGGCAGAGAAGTCACCGCGCTGCATAAAAACGGCCTGATGAAACCGATTCGTTTATCTATTGGCGAATCCAAGCTCAATGGCGTCAGCACCTTTGTCGGTGTGATCACTGACATCAGCAAGCAGAAACAAATGGAAGCCGATCTGCGCCGCTCCAAAGAAGAAGCAGAAATCGCGGCTCAGGCAAAAAGCACCTTTCTGGCCAATATGAGTCATGAATTGCGAACACCAATGAATGCCATTATCGGTTTTTCTGAACTCATGCTGGACGGAAAAATGAGCACCGAACAGCAAAGACACCTTGGCATTATCCGGCAATCTGCGAAAACCCTGCTCAACCTGCTTAACGATGTGCTGGATTCTGCCAAGCTTGAAAGCGGGACCACACAGCTTGAATCCCGCCATTTCTCTCTTCGTCAAATCTGTGAGCAATTGATCGCAACTCAATCGTTGTTGGCCAACAAAAAAGGCATAGAGCTGACAATGCGCTATGACCCGCAGCTCAGTGAATATTTCCAGGGTGATCCGCTCCGCGTTCAGCAAATTATCCTGAACTTACTGAGTAACGCTGTAAAGTTCACCGAGCGGGGTTATGTCAGACTGGACATCACTTCCAGTCGTACCAAAGGCATCACCATTCTGGTCGAAGACACGGGAATTGGCATTGCGCCAGACAGACTGGAGAGCATCTTCGCCCCTTTCTCTCAGGCAGACAGCACTATGTCGCGCCGTTTTGGCGGCACAGGCCTGGGAACGACCATAGCCAAACAGCTGGTTGAACTGATGGACGGCAAAATCGCTGTCTACAGCCAGCCAGGTCAGGGCTCGACCTTCCGTGTTGATTTGCCGTTACCGGCAGGACAGTCCGCTCAGATTGATGACAACATAACAGACAATGTTCATCTACCGCCTATGACCATATTGGTGGCAGACGATGTCGAGCAAAATCTGGAGCTGATGACGGGATTATTAAAAAGAGATAACCATCAGTTAGTCACGGCCAGAACCGGAACAGAAGCCATAAAACAATATAAATCCAGGCACATTGATATCATTCTCATGGATGTTCAAATGCCTGAGATGAATGGTCTGGAAGCCAGTAAAGCCATCCGGGCTTACGAAAAAGAACAGCAGTTAAAAGAAGTACCTATTATTGCTTTGACGGCAAGCGTACTTGAAAAAGACAGGCGTAACGCACTCGCCGCCGGCATGAATGGATTTGCCGTCAAGCCGATCGATATCTATGCGCTGAAAGCAGAAATTGCTTACCTGAAAGGGATTATCGCCCAGGTTCCGGTTCACCCTGAGAAACAAGACGACAATCAGGACACCCTTATCGATCTGGAGAAAGGGCGCCTGCTCTGGGGCAATGAACAATCGCAGCTTACCGCTATACAGAAGTTCATCAGCCAGCCACAGCATCACCCTGATTTTCTGGCTCGCTTGCTCAGTGGCAGCCAGACAAAAGCCCTGTCGCATGTGCATCGCCTGAAAGGTGTGACTGGCAACCTGTGCATGCCGGGTATCCATCACTGCATGAAAAAACTGGAACAAGCATTACAGCGTGACGAAAATACGGTTCCACTGTTTACTCAATACCGAGAGATGTTTAATGCCATTACGCTGCTGCTCACTTCGGTAGAGGATTTCTCTGCTGAACCTGAGCATCAAACAGCAACAACTCTCAACCATGACGATATAAGGAAAATCATTCAGCAACTGGAACAGGGCGAGATGCCGGACTGCGCTTTTTCAGCGGTTAAATCCCAGCTCCCTGCAGAACTGGCAATGGATGTGGAATCGGCCATGAGCGATTTTGAATTGGATCGAGCAGCCACGCTGCTAAATAACTATCTCGTCAGCCAGCAGGCAGTGGAGGCATAACATGGATGAACGTAAAACCCTTCTGGTTGTGGATGATGAACCCGCCAATTTACAGGTGCTGAAAAACATTCTGGCATCGGATTACCGCCTGCTATTCGCCAGAGACGGCAGCCGCGCCATTACACTTGCCAACACAGAAAAACCCGATTTGATCCTGCTGGATATTATGATGCCAGGCCTGTCCGGCTATGAGGTTATTCAACAGCTTTCTGCCGCACCGGACACCAAACACATTCCAGTGATCTTCGTGACCGCGCTGTCAGACACTAAAGATGAAACACAAGGTTTTGAGTTGGGCGCGGTCGATTTCATCACCAAACCCGTCAGCCCGCCCATTGTCCGGGCCCGTGTGAAAAATCAGCTGTCGCTGGTCAAAATGGATGAGCTGAAATCAACACGGCTTGCCGTGGTTCAGAAACTGAGCAGAGCAACAGAATACAAAGATAACGAAACAGGCCATCACGTTATTCGCATGAGCCATTACGCATATACCATTGCAAGGGCCGCAGGTTACAGCCCGGCGTGGTCGGAAACCCTGCTGCATGCAGCACCCATGCATGATATCGGCAAAATTGGTATCCCGGATCATATTCTGCAAAAGAAAGGGGCGCTGTCTGGTGAAGAATGGAAAATCATGCAGCGCCATACCCTGATAGGGGCCGAAATTTTGGGCAATGACACCTCAGAACTGATGCAGATGGCCAAAAACATCGCCGTCTATCACCATGAAAAGTGGGACGGCACAGGCTACCCTTACGGTTTACAGACAGACGCCATTCCCATTGAAGCACGTATAACAGCCATTGCCGATGTATTTGATGCACTGACAAGTCAACGTCCTTACAAGCCGGCCTGGAGCATTGAAGATGCTTCTGACTATATCTGTAAAAATAGTGGCACTCACTTCGACCCGATTCTTGTCGAGGCCTTTAACCGTTGCCTGCCAGAATTACTTGATTTTAAAAAGAAGTGGCCAGAATAATATCCGCAGAGAAAATGATTCATCAAACCTGTCCGATGCATTCTTTGATAAAAGAAAAGCAGTATCATGCTATGCCATTACACATGAAAAAAGGCAAATAATATATTGCCGACAGTTGCCACATATAAATTAGGCTACCCTAATTTATATAAGCCTTAAATTTCATAACCTTATGTAACGGTACATTTAATTCACCAAAATGAGACTCCCACAGCATTTTCATCATTTCGAACACCATAAAAGCGAAAAACTGACATTCAAATGTTAAAGAACACGGCATTATATGAAATTATAATTGTTAGGAAATGTTGTTAACTGATGAAGCTTTGCATCTGTGAATTTGTAACTACAGCTATCGCAATGAAATGCGATGCGATAAACAGGCAAGTGGTGCGTAAATAATGTACTGCGTACAATGCGGTGTTCGAACACTGGATAAACCTGACGGTACTCCGGTAGAAATGTGTAAAAAATGTACTGAGGGCGAACAATCGCAGTCTCACGACTCTCTGCGCTCGAAATACTCACTCAAATTCAGGCTGGCAATAGGTTTTCATGCCCTTTACGCGATTATCTGGCTGATATGGGGCATCGTTTCAGGTTTTCAGGCCGCCATCGACGGCATCATGAACATTGAAACCAACAATTTCTCTATGGTGCTGCTGGCTGTGTTGATGATAGTGCTTCACCTCACTGCCGGATACGGACTATTAATCCGCCATCCCTGGGCTGAAAAAGCCACTATGTTGTTTGGCTGCATACTCTTTTTCTTCTACCCATGGGGAACAGTGGCCGGTTCTACCTTAATATATTCGCTGATCCAACTCCGTTACGACTACACGCTCACGTCAAAGTTCTTCCGTAAGCTTTATCGCTAGAAGCTGTTCTGCGAGATGGAATGCAATTCTCACGGTCAGTGCTTCCTTTTCTTGTCTTAGGCCGAAATTTTCGTACACTGGTCGGCTTTTTAGTTGTCAGGAGGAAGTATGTACATAGGTTTCGACTACGGCACAGCCAACTGCGCTGTTGCTGTTATGGAGAATGGTCAGCCAAGGTTGCTTCCCCTTGAAGGCGACAGCTTTTTCATTCCTTCAACGCTTGCGGCACCAAGTCGCGAGGCCGTCAGCGAGGCGCTATTTCGTCACTATGACATCAAACCCGCTGATAAGATTGGAGAGCAATTACTGCGTCGTTCGATCTCTGCCAACAAAGACGACGACATCATCGTTGATGCGCATGCCTTACAGTTTGGTCAGCAAGCGCTGGACACCTACCTCAATGATCCTGATGAAGTGTATTACGTCAAATCACCAAAATCCTTTCTTGGTGCTTCCGGTTTACATGACATCCAACTGAGTCTGTTTGAGGATCTGGTCTGTGCCATGATGGCAAATATCAAACACCGCAGTGAAAACCAGTGCGGTGAGAGTATTACGCAGGCTGTTATCGGTCGCCCTGTCAACTTTCAGGGTACAGGCGGAAGTAAGGCTAACCAGCAGGCCGAGAGTATTCTGCGCCGGGCGGCAACGCGTGCTGGCTTCAAAGCGATAGAATTCCAGTTCGAGCCTGTGGCTGCCGGGCTGGAATACGAGAGCCAGTTGCAAGAAGACAAAACCGTACTGGTGGTCGATATTGGTGGTGGTACCACCGACTGCTCCGTGCTGCAAATGGGGCCGGGCTGGTTAAATAAAGAAGACAGAACAGAAGGATTACTGGCTCACAGTGGCAGCCGCGTTGGCGGAAACGATCTGGATATCGCCCTCGCCTTCGAACGTATCATGCCTTTGTTTGGCAAGCACAGCACCAACCAGCGCGGACTGGCAGCGCCGATCAGCCAATTCTGGAACCCGGTGGCGATCAACAATGTGGCCGCGCAAAGTGATTTTTACGCCAGCGCGAACTTAGCCGTGCTGCAACAACTCGTGCGGGATTCCGCAGAACCTGCTTTGCTGCAAAGACTGCTGCAGGTCTACCACCATACTTTAGGTCATCAATTAGTGCGTGAAGCCGAACTGCTGAAAATCGCGTTGTCCGAATCATCCAGTGCCAGTACCGAGATCCGCATCGGACAGGAAACACTGCCGATCAGCTGTACCAGCCATGAACTGGCAGAGGCGGTCAGCAGCAACGCGGAGAAAATCAGCAGTCTGATCAATGAAGCTTTGTCTCAGGCGGAATGCGCACCGGACGTTATCTTTATGACAGGTGGCAGTGCCCGCTCCCCCATGTTACGCCAGCTTATCGAGCAACGCCTGCCCGGTGTGCCGATCGTGGCCGGTGATTATTTTGGTTCGGTCACCGCTGGCCTGAGTCGCTGGGCGGAGTTCTGCTTTCGGTGATCAGCAATTATCAGACCGGCAATTAACAAAAAGAAAACGGATGCAAATCAGACAAGCTACTGAGTCCGAGATGAACTCAGTGTATATGATGGGCTATGACGCCTGGGGCGATGAAATGCCCCAGGCTGAGTATCTGACCGCCTGCAAACGCAGCCGGAAATACACCGCTGGCCAGTGGTACGTGCTGCCAGAAGCTGATATGCCTGTCGCTTCTCTGATTCTGTACCGTCATCAGTTTGGTCTGGAAGACGGGCAAGCAGGAATAGGTTCGATAGCAACGTCGCCAGCGCATCGCCGGCAAGGCTATGCCAGTCAGCTAATTCTCGGCATTGTCCGTCATCTTTTCTCAAGCACAACGACAACAACGGTTTTTCTTCACAGCGACATCGACACCACCTTTTATGAAGCACTCGGCTTTGAGCGGATCAACAGCCAAAGCGATTGCCTGTTCATCACCCGATCGCCAGACATTACCCTGCACACTTACCCAAGCTACTTCTGAATCCCCGCCCTTTGCATGTGCAATAAACACCAACTTGTGTACAATGAACTATCTTATAATCCATATATCCACCTCCATATCATGTACACATATTGTGTGAACATTGATAACAGAGACATGCAATAAAGGAAAAGGGGTAAGCAATGACCTGGAATGTCTATCTTTCTGGTGAAATCCACACCGACTGGCGGGAACAAATCATTAAAGGCTGTGAGGCAAGAGATCTCAATGTTGTGTTTACTTCAGCCGTTACAGATCACGACAGCAGTGACGCTGCAGGTGATGGTTTAGGGGCTGAATCTAACAGCTTCTGGCGCGACCATAAATCGGCCAAGGTCAATGCGATTCGGATACAGAAACTGATCAAACAATGTGACGTGGCCGTCATCCGTTTCGGTGATAAATACAAGCAGTGGAATGCCGCGTTTGATGCCGGATATTGTGCCGCACTGGATAAACCCTACATCACACTGCACAGCGAAGACATTGTCCACCCGCTTAAAGAAGTGGATGCCAGTGCCAATGCATGGGCAACAGAACCAGCACAAGTAGTTGATATTTTAGATTATTTACTGAATCAAAAATAAAGCCTGCACCCGACACAATCACACCGATTGTGTCGGGTAAATTGCTTTACTAGCGCAGGCGCTGGCCAGAAATGGCAGGATGATAAATAGGCTGAACGACATTACCGGCCGGATCGGTACAATGAAAACTGCGCGCACCATCACTGTGATCGTGCGGTGTGTCCAGTAACGGCACGCCTTTGGCTTTGAGAAACACGAACCAGGCTTGCAATTCTTCTTTGCTGTCCACTATGAACCCGAAATGATCAAGGGACTGATTGTGATTCTCCTGCGGTTCATACGCCCTACTCAGTGACAAGTTGTCATTACCGCAACTGAGGTAAATCAGGTTATCGCTCGCTTTTCTTAGCACTTCCATACCCAGTATTTCGGTATAGAAACGGATACACTCCTCAAAGGGATATACCGCTAGTGCTAAATGTCGTAATCCGTTCAAAGGTTTTGGTCTCTCAGCCATATTCAGCCACTCCGTGTGCAATAATTTTAATCATTGTATACAATAAGAGGCCAAATATTCAAACGAAGAACAAGTTGTTCCTCAAACTGACAAAAAAGGAAGTGCGCTTTATGTTTTGTATTGTTGTGAAAAATTCAGTCAAAGCAGGGTTTCGAGACCAGTATCTCTCGATCATGAAGGAAAACGCCAAGGCTTCGGTAGAGAATGAAGAAGGCTGCCTGGTGTTCGATGTGCTGTGTGCTCAAGACAACGACCACTGCTTCTACCTGTATGAAATCTACACCAGTGAAGACGCACTTGCAGCGCACAAACTGACACCGCATTACCTGGAAAGCCGCAAGCACTTAGCCGGGTTAATCGACGACCAATCTGTCATCCGCTGCGATGTGGAGCATCGCAATTTCCAGCGGTAAACACCTACATAGCTGTGTCCGTTATCCTGTGAGCACGAATTGATGAAGGCAGGTAGGTAAAACACCTGTCTTCATCAATACAATGAAGCTCAAATCCGCACCATCCGGAAAAACCTGCATACTGTCCTCTCTTTGGTCGCCTTAGTAACACACCCCATGAACAGACTCATTACTAAAAGAAGCAAGGTGGATTATGAAAGGCGTTACCTGTTTATCCCTCACCCTGATGTGTGGCTTTATGGTATCAGCAGCAGCGAACGCGGGCTGTGGTGAAATGCAAGCCCAGTGCATTGTGTTCGAGCACGGTGAAACAACGCCGGTCAGTTGCTCCATTTCGGTCTGTGCCAATACCAGCGAGTTTGATACCTATTGGACACTCAGCAACGGTTCTGAGATCTCCCATCACATCAACGCAAACACGGCCACCATTAAGGTAAACGGTCAAACCGGATTTGCATTACCTTCAGCCATAATACAAGACAATCTGAGTTGCTACAGCGCCCCCGGCATTAGCAGTATTTATTGTGCGAAAGACATGTTACTTTAGCCTGAGCTATCTAAGACGCACTGAGTAAACATTCAATGCTTTGTATAGTGACCTGCCTATACAATTGACAGTCATCTGTCTGCCGTTCATACCGTTGTTGCCTGCCGCTTTTTGCCTGACAAGAGTGCGCTTATACCGATTCCCCGCTTAAACCTTCTGCTTACCTGCCATTTTGCAATAACCAGTTAATGACACACAGCGTTCTGACGCCATTAAATACTGTCATTGGTTGGGGGTTTCTGACCCCTTTTCATCATTATAAGAATCAAGGTGAGTATGAAAAAGGCACTATCTATTATTCTACTCTCATCGTTATCAGGCTGTGCATCTATGGGCCAGCCAGATCCTGAGATCGGGTTTGAGTCTACAGTTAACCTGAATGGCTACTATTTTTCAGAGAGCAACGGCAATGTTCTGGAAAATGGGCAGCTGGTCAAAAAGAAAACTTATGCCTATATAAAATTCAATAGCTTAGAAGAAAATCAGCTGACGTACATCGTTGCCACGTCTCCGGCTGTAAACGGCATTGTCCGGGGCGATGCGATCAGTACCCGAGTGACCAGTAATTACAGTGTGGATAATAACCACAGCGATCAAGGTTACCGAATCAGCTTCTACCAGCAAAAAGGGAACATGCACCTTGATTACGTGCTGAATGCAGACATCAATGGCGTTATTGAAGATTTTACTTTCCAGCCGCTGTGATCTGACACACTGACAGCTTACTGCTGATAATGTAATCAACATTTTTCGTTTAATGGACTAGATATGACGTTGGGGAATTATGCGCACTATTAAATTTTCAGCCCTGTTTGTCGCTGTGTATTTACTGATGACCACTCATGCTCATGGACAGTCCGTTTCAACCTCTGTCGCGCCCTCTTTGCTGGGAAAGCGAACCGTTGATGACGTATTAGCGACTTACGGCCACTTGTCTGAAATGCGGTTGAAATACAGATTTCGCCAGGCCAATGTGAGCTATCCGCCTGAGAAAATTGCGCTGCTTGGCCTGAAAGAAGAAAAAGTCCTGGAGCTATGGGCGTTTGATCAGCAGGGTCGGCGCCATTTTATCTACAGTTACCCTGTCACAGCGGCGAGCGGCAAAGCAGGGCCAAAACTCAAAGAAGGCGACCGACAGGTGCCGGAAGGTATCTACAAAATCATCGGCCTCAATCCGAACAGCCGTTTCCACTTGTCGATGAAGCTTAACTATCCCAACAACTTCGATCTCAAATACGCCGCGCTAGAAGGCCGGCAATCACCGGGTTCCAATATTTTCATTCATGGCAAAGCCGACTCCATTGGTTGTCTTGCTATCGGCGACAGCGCGGTGGAAGAATTGTTTACCCTGGTGGGGAAAATCGGCAAAGACAATGTCGAAGTGGTGATTGCCCCGCATGATCCACGGAAAAACCCGATCCGCCCTGTACCCGACACCTCCCCGGCCTGGATCTCAGAGTTGTATGCATCTATTGAAAGCGAATTTTCCCGCTTTGAATATTAAGCAGGCAAATAAGACTCCCAGAGCGGATCGCTATCATAACTGCCAATGAAATCTGTTGCGCACTGGAATAAGCCACCATAAACTCCTGGCGACAAATTAAAATTAAGTGGCTTATTTCAAGGATTATTATGAGCACGGAATTACGCTCTCATTGCACTCTGTCTGTCCCCGGCAACCGTGAAATGTCTCCGGCCGACATCTTCCTGCAAATGGCAAACTGGTGTCAGAGCAATCAGATCAAACATGATATTTACGGTCAGGGCGATGATCTGCAGCAGTTTGAAACCAAAGTTGCCGATCTTCTGGGCTACGAAGCCGGCCTGTTCGTTATCTCGGGTACAATGACCCAACCTACTGCGCTGCAACTGGCCTGTATGGCACGCAAAAACCCTATTGTGGCCATGCATCCCTCCAGTCATATTTACCTGCATGAAGCGCAAGGCTATCTGCTGCAGCAACGCTTTACCGTTCTGCCTGTCGGTAACCCTTATCAAACCTGGTCTTTGGCCGATTTGCAGGAATGGCCGGACGATATTGCTGCCGTGCTGTATGAACTTCCCATGCGCGAAATTGGCGGTCAGCTGCCGGAATGGGATGATTTAAACGCTATCAAAGCCCATTGTCGCGAGCAGGGTATTCATCTGCACATGGACGGCGCCAGATTGTGGGAAGCCAAAGCCTGGTATGGCCGTGAGTACAGCGAGATTGCTCAAGGTTTCGATTCAGCCTATGTCTCTTTATATAAAGGCATTGGCGGATTAGGCGGCTCTATGTTGCTGGGCGATCAAGCATTGATTGAAAAAGCTCGCCTCTGGATGCAACGCCAGGGCGGTAATGTATATCGCCGCACACCGTATTCGGTTTCCGCGGCGATGCAGTTCGATCAGCGCCTGGCGCTGATGCCAGCCTTGTTCGATCGTACTCAGCAGCTCTACCGCATACTGAAAGATTACCCGCTGTTAACGCCAAACCCGACTGCGCCACAGGCCAATATGCTGCATCTGTATCTGCCCGTCAGTGCCGAAAAAGCCAGTGTCATTCGCGACAGGCTGGCGACAGAGCAGAAAATCTGGCTGGGAAATCCGCAACAAGCGGCCTTACCTGAGCAATCATTCCTCGAATGGTATGTCGGCGACAATTTGCTTAACCTAAGCGATGACAAGTTGCGCGAAATCTTAAGCTGGCTATCCGGCGAATTAGTCAGCTAATTGAAAAGCGGCTCCCTGCGCTGCATAATCAGCGCAGGGAGCCACTTGGCCATAGTGAAATTATGCCTTGCTATTAGCGGATGATTTTTCGCTTTGGAGGTAATCCAGTGTCATTCGGGTTAAACGCTGCTTCTCTTCCTCGCAGATAAAACTGGCCTGAATCGCATTGAGGGTAAACTGCGCGATCTCTTCCTGCGTCATAGGATGTGCATCGGCCACCGCCTGAAAATTATCTGTCATATACCCACCAAAATACGCCGGATCGTCAGAATTGATGGTGACACGCAGGCCTTTGCGCAGCAGCTCGACGATATTGTGATCTTTCATGTCTTCGAACACCTTGAGTTTTAAGTTCGACAGCGGGCACACGGTTAACGGCACCTGCTCCCGCACTAAACGCTCAACCAGAGCTGCATCTTCAACACAACGAATGCCGTGATCCACCCGGGTCGCCCCCAGCAGATCCAGGGTATTGGTAATATTTTCCGGTGGCCCTTCCTCACCGGCATGGGCTACGGTCAGAAAACCTTCTGTCAGTGCTTGCTGAAAGACCGCATTGAATTTCTCCGGCGGATTGCCCTGCTCTGAAGAATCCAAACCCACTCCCACTATTTTGTCTTTATGCGACAACCCCTGACTGAGCGTGGCAAAAGCAGAGTCCTGATCGAGATGGCGCAGGAAACACATGATCAGCTGGCTGGAAATACCCAGTGTTTCCCTGCCCTGCTCCAGTGCGCGGTGAATGCCCTTCACCACAATATCGAAGGCAATACCCCGCTCGGTATGGGTTTGCGGATCAAAGAAGATCTCTGTGTGTACCACGTTATCGGCTTTACAGCGCAACAGGTAGGCCCAGGTTAAATCGTAAAAATCCTGCTCGTGGATCAGTACGTTTGCGCCCTGGTAATAAATATCCAGAAAAGACTGCAGGTTGTGGAACTGGTACGCCGCACGCACTTCATCAGGTGAATGAAACGGAATCGCAATCTGGTTTCTTTCGGCCAGTGCAAACATCAGCTCAGGTTCCAGCGAGCCTTCAATATGCAGGTGTAATTCCACTTTCGGTAAACCAGTAATAAAAGATGTCATAAGGTGCTCTTAATCAGGTTCTCAATACGTTGACTGGGATGATTAACAGCTTTTCTGCAGCAAAGGAGAATGGGTATTCCGACCATGACAAAGAGAAAAGCGATTAATCGACTTAACTCTTCGTAATCAGAATTTTACGGATTCTGGTAGAGACCCCCACACCCTATCAGTGGGGTTATACGAAGCGGGTTGTATCGGTTTACGCTAAACCGATGACCACAACGGGACAAACTTTCTCATATCATCTGCCGGCTTGCAAGCCGCGCCAGCCAACACCCGATCTGCAAACCCATACAGGAAGGCAACTTATTACAGGTTCTGCTTACTGGTTTCTGGCAAAAATGACGGGGAAAACGTCACAATGGAAAATGCGCCCCGTTCGCAGAGGCGCAGCGGTAATATTACTCTTTCTCTTCTTTAGAAAATTCTTCGCTGGCTTTTTGCCAGGCTTCACTCAGGCTGTCATAGGCACCGGAAAAGCCTTCTTTGACATGATCCCAGGCGCCAGCTGAGCTGCTTTTCATACTGCCATACCATTCAGCCAGTTTCACTCGCTGTTCCTGCATAGATTTGAGACTTTCTCTGGATTTCTCACGGGCTGCCTTATCCATATCATCCCAGTCGTCTTCTATCTGTGTCTGCAACTGCTCAATATGTTTATCCAGGCTGTCGATGCCCTCTTTCGTCGCCTTCATGGCTTCGTCTTTTTGCTCTGCAGAGTAGTTTTTCAGTGACTCCAGCAAATCCTTCGTTTCTTTGTTCACCTGCTCAGCTGATGTCACTGCTTCTGCTTCTTCTTTTTCGTGATGGGCCGCAGTGACTACACCAGGCAACAGCCCGATAGACACCACTAGTGCACATACTGAGGCATAACGACGAACTACACTCACTTTCATATTTCCTCCAAGCGTCGTGATATGAATGAAGAATCAGACCTAAAGTATGGTTGATCCCGAATAACATTGTGTTCATTCACTGTCAGGATACGGTTCACTGGCGAATCCTAACGGATGTTCCATACTTTATAGCACTGGTTTCAACAATGAAAAACAATAAGTTATGGATGAGAACAATAGCACTTTATTGAATCTGCGCACCATTGAGCCTTCTGACTTTAAGCAACTTGCTGCATTGGAAGATCTGGTTTTTCCTGATGTGGGCGGTGCCTGGCCAAAATCTACCATTCAAGGGCTGGTCAAACATTTTCCCGACGGGCAAATCTGCATTGAGGACAAGGGGAAAATCATTGCCGCAGCACTGACCATTAAAGTCAGCTACAACCGCTATTCCCTGAACCACACGTATCTGGATATAGTCGATGCCAACAATGTGGCCTGTCACAACCCGAGCGGAGATGCGTTGTATGGACTGGACGTATTTGTCCATCCGGATTATCGCGGCCTTCGCTTAGGGCGTCGCTTATACGAAGCCCGTAAGGAGCTCTGCCGGGCCAACAACCTCAAAGCCATTCTTGCCGGCGGACGCATTCCGGGTTATCACAAGTATGCGGATGAAATGCATGTTTCTGAGTATATTGCCAAGGTCAAACGCCGTGAAATTCATGACCCGATACTCTCGTTTCAGCTTGCCAATGATTTCGATGTAAAACGCCTGATGAACCGTTATCTCCCTGAAGATGCGAAGTCCAAAGGCTATGCCACACTGCTTGAATGGGACAACATTTTCTACGAAGAAGATATCTCGATCCATCAAACCGAAAAAACACTGATAAGGTTGGGCATAGTGCAGTGGCACATGCGTCGGGTCGTGTCGGTCGACGACCTGATGAACCAGGCCGAGTTTTTTGTTTCTTCTTTATCCAAATATCAGTCCGATTTTGCATTGTTCCCTGAGTTTTTTAATGCGCCGCTGATGGGGTTAGCCAGAGACAAAGACTCGGTTGAGGCCATTCGCTATCTCAGCCAGTTCACTGAAGAAATCCGTCAGCGATTTTCTCAGCTGGCTGTCACGTATAACATCAACATCATTGCCGGCAGTATGCCTTACCTGAAAGGTGACAAGCTATATAACGTCTCATACCTGCTGCACAGAGACGGGGACATTGACGAGCAATATAAAATTCACATCACGCCGCACGAAGTCAGAGACTGGGTCATAGACGGAGGCGATAAAGTCAAAGTCTTCGACACCGATGCCGGGCGGATTGGTATTCTGATTTGCTACGATGTCGAGTTTCCCGAACTGGGCAGGCTGCTGGCCGATCAGGGAGTCCAGATTCTGTTTGTCCCTTTCTGGACAGATACTAAAAACGGCTATCTGCGGGTACGTATATGTGGTCAGGCGAGGGCGATTGAAAACGAGTGTTATGTCGCGCTGGGTGGCAGCGTCGGCAACCTTCCCCGGGTCGATAATGTTGACATCCAATATGCCCAGTCTGCAGTGTTTTCTCCCTCCGATGTGTATTTCCCGCACGATGCGATCATTACGGAAGCCAATGCCAATACCGAAATGATTATTTTCGCCGATGTCGACTTGTCAAAATTAAAACTGTTGCACAACGAAGGCTCTGTCACTAACCTAAAGCATCGGCGCTTGGATCTTTATAAAATGAAGACAAAAAAGCGTAACAAAAAGAAACATTAACCAATGTTTTTCACAGGAAGTGGCCATGTTACGAACTATTCGACAGACAGTGCTCATTCTTGGAGCACTGTCTGCTTTTTCCGTTTCAGCTCAGAGTGCTGTCAAACCCGGCTTGTCAGGTAATGTCAGTATAAACCTAGGCTGGTTTAAGAACGACTCCCACCTGAGTACCGAGCAGTCTTCCGTACTCAGTTCACTGGACGAATCCGGCACGGACGAAGAAAAAAATCTGCCCCTGCCCATGTGGGATTTACAGCTGGGTGTCACACCAAATACTGCGCTGTATTTCAAATCAGCACTGGGGGGTATGGCGAGCAGTTTTTATATGCAGGCTGGCCTTACTCAGTATTTGAGCGACGGCTCCAGCTTAGGCATTGGCGTTATTCCCGGCTTTTTTGACAACGAAGTGTGGGATGACCCTTTTCTGACCGGAACACCAAGACAGGAAACCAAGCGCTCAATCCGGGGCGCAGTGCTGGACTATAACCGCATTGCGGGAACCAATGTGTCACTGGAGCTGGCTGCGGGTAAACGAAAAATCGACGATGAGCGCAGCGGAACCAGCTATAGCTCGGCGACACAAGACGCGCTGGTTCGTGAAGGCGATCTTTTCTATGCCGCACTGAGTCAAAAACTGGATTTAAATCGTCAGTTTGGTATCGACTGGAAAATTCACTACATCGATGACAGCGCGGAAGGTAGTGCGATAGCGAACAATCGCTATGGTGTTGAGCTGACAGCCCGGCAACGGATCGATCGCTATATTGTGATGCTGGGTGCCAGTGCGGCATGGATTGACTATGACGAGGCCCATCCCATTTTTAACCAGATCCGGGATGACAACCAATACGGTTTTTCCGCAACCTTGATCTACCTGGCCCCGTTTAACTGGCGAAACGCCAGTGCTATTGCCCGGGCTGGATTCGATAACCTGACGTCCAATATTGATTTTTATGAAGAAACTCAGAATCTGTACAGTATAGGGCTGGCCTATTCGTTTTAATCACATTACACACGATGGCAGCCTGCGCTGCCATCGTGTGATTCATAACCGGCTAGCTTTTTTTCGCAAACCACCCTTTCATTACCGACTTAGCGTTTGCCCATTTAAGCTTATCCTTGATGTCATTCAGTGTGGTCAGTTCATTCTGATAGGCAACCGCAATCGGCCAGCGCTGGCCTTCCACTTCCAGAACCAGTGAAGGAAAGCCCGACACACCCAATGCTGCCGCGTGTTCTATGTCTTTCTGAAGTAATGCGTCAACCTCAGCACCGGTAATGTCTGTCATGAAACGCGCAACGTCCAAACCCAGCTCAGCTGCCAGTCTGGCGTGGGTCTGGTAGTCAGAAGGATTCATTGCTCTCAGGTAATAGGCCTGCTGAATCGCCTCTGTCATTGCATACTCCTGTCCCTGTTTTTTTGCGGCAAGAACAGCCCGACAGGCAGGGTACGTCGACCGGCGCGGCTGGCACTGTATCCAGAATTCATGATTAAATTCCGTCCCCAGCTGGCTGGTTATCCGACGCCAGGTCAGCTGCAACATTTGCTGCATCTCTTCTGGCATGGGCTGATCACTGTCAGGAGCCAGGCCACCCAACACACAGCGGATTTCCACACCAGCCGGTAACTGATCTTTGAGCCGCTGAAAAGCAGGACGATAACCCCAGCACCAGCTACACATAGGATCATGAACGTAATACAAAATAGCGCTCACACATTTCTCCTGACTGAGGCTTATAATAAAATTTCTAACCGTTCATTCTAAAGATATCATGGCTATACGCCAGCTTTATCTGGAATCATACCGCTCTGCTTTGATTGCTTCTGCTTATCGGCGATTACTGCTTCTGACGTATCTTAGCCATTTGATGTGAATACAAGGTTGCAGCATCCTGTTCTGTTAACTGTAAATTAAACTGCGTGGTCAGAAGCTGATATAACATGGTGCCGTCACTGATATCGACAGTTCTCTCTTGCCCTGTCTTATCTTCATATTCAAAGTAGGTCAGGTTTCGGATCAGATACCGCCGATTCTCAAGAATCCGCGATACCACCAGATGATTCACAAATACGGCGTCAGGGGCTTGATGACTGTAAAAATGGCTGATTGTGCAATCCGATTCCAGGTATTCTGCAAAATCAAAGCGATACAGTGTTACTACTTCATCAGAGTTTGTGGCCATCACCAGCATGCCGCCACGGTTGTCTGATTCCACGCTGTACTGGTATCTGACATCAGGCTGAGGCAGGTTGGTATCCAGGGAAATAATCTGTCTTGGGTTCATTATCCCGAACCCGGCATCAATCAGATACTGCTTATCGCGCAGGGTGAGTAAGGTTAAGCGATGAGAACGACCATTGTCCGGGTTACCGTTGAGCATCACACGACCAATCAGAGGGCGGACATCAAAGCCCAGCTGTTTCAGCACCAAAAATAAGACCTTGTTGTGCTCGAAACAATACCCGCCGCGGCGTTGCACTACCAAACGATGAAACAAAGCGTCTGGTTCCAGGCTTAAATCATGCTTCAGAATAACATTCGTACTGGAAAACGGATAACGTGCCAAATGGGCAGCTAGCAGAGATTGCAGCCATTCCAGGCTGATTTGCGGCTCATTAATACCCAGGCTTTGCAGATATTGATCGATGAGGTTTTTCATTTAATCGCTCCGTTGAATCAGATTTGATAACGCCACGATAAAACCTCAGGTTAACTTGAGGTCAAGCATTAATTTATTGCGAAGACCTCTGGTGCCGCTCATCACAAACCCGCTGAATCAGTGCACTGCCCGGTTTTTAGTGTCACTTTATATCGACAGGTAACTGCTCCAGCACATGCCGTTTCCTATCGTCAACGCGATCACTGAACTGACTCAGTAAAATGCTGAGTTTCGGACTGATACGCATCTGACAAAAAGGTTTCTGCGGATTGCTGTAAAAATAATTCTGGATTTCATGCCGTGATGGCTGAAACGCATCAAAGCGCAGGGCCTGCGTTAAGATAGGCTGTTCGAATTCCGGTTGAAGAGCTTTGAGACAAACTTGTGCGGCACGTTGCTGGTCAGGACTGAACGCATAAACAGCCGAGCGGTATCTGTGTCGCAAGGCATGGTTCGACGTACAGCTGTGAGTATAAAGGTGAATCTGAATCAGGGTATAAAGATCGATCCTGGCAGGATCAAAGCGTAATAAAATCCCTTCAGACATCTCTTCGTGTCCCTGAGCTGACAACCAGCCCTGATCAACTTCGCCAACGCCTTTCAGCGACCGAAACACAGCCTCCGTACACCAATGGCAACTTCCGCCCAGACCGACAGTTTCCATCCAGTGCCTCCTGCTTTATCCATTCGACTTTGGTAATTGGACTCCTTCAGGCACGAAATGGTTTCACCGGCAGCAGCATCTTGCCGGTTTCTCTGCGCAATTTATGTAATCAAATGTTGCGCCCGCTGCAGCAGCCAGCCCATTTTTCGCCGATAGAACAACACAGTAGCAGGCCGAAATGACTCTGGCGGGAAGCAATCAACAACCGTCTCTGAAACGGTTAGCAGGCTGGAAAGTAAAGAGGTTTCAGCACTGTGCTCTATTGGCCGGATGAGCACTTTATGGTCTGACGGACTACAGGAAGGCTGTCCCCGGGCAAGGCTGCCCGGGGATGTGTTCTTTTCTATTAATGCAGTTAACGCTGTTCGCGCTGCTGTTTCTTGCGTGTCAGCTTTTCCTGCCGACGGGCTTCGATAATATTTTTAGCATCACCGCCAACGTGTTGTTCACCACGCTGTGCTGCCAGCTGAACCTGCTTCTCACGCTCGCGAAAACGGGCTTTCTGCTCGTCAGAATGTTTATCAAAACATTTCGGGCAGCTTACGCCTTTTTCAAATTGCACACTCTGCATATCCTGCTCTGTGATCGGTAAACGGCAGGCGTTACACATGTCATAAGAGCCTTTTTCCAACTGGTGATTTACCGTGACACGGCCATCAAAGACATAGCACTCGCCTTCCCACAAACTCTCTTCGGCAGGCACCTCTTCCAGGTATTTCAGGATACCGCCTTCCAGGTGATAAACCTCATCAAAACCCTGCTCTTTCAGGTAAGCGGTGGATTTTTCGCAGCGGATACCCCCGGTACAGAACATCGCCACTTTCTTGTGTTTAGCCGGGTCCAGGTTCTCTTTCACGTACTCCGGGAACTCGCGGAAAGTCTCTGTCTTCGGGTTGACAGCGCGTTTGAAAGTGCCTACTTCGATTTCATAGTCATTACGGGTATCGACGACGAAAACGTCCGGGTCAGCAATCAGCTCGTTCCAGTCTTTTGGCTTCACATAGGTGCCGACAACATGGCGAGGATCAATACCCTCTACACCCATGGTCACTATCTCTTTCTTCAACTTAACTTTTGAGCGGTTGAACGGTTGATGATCGTCGAATGACTCTTTGTACACTATGTCTGTTAAGCGAGAGTCAGTCTTAAACCAGGCCTGCAGAGCGTCAATGTTTTCGCGCTTGCCGGCGACTGTGCCGTTAATACCCTCTTTAGCAAGCAGTAACGTACCGCGAACCTGATTCTCTTCCATCAGGTTCTGTAATGGCTCACGAAGGGCTTCAAAATCTTCCAGTGCAACAAACTTATACAGTGCACAAACTACATATTGGGACATCGTTTTTCCTCAGTGCGGACTGGATCGTAAATCCAGAGCATTGTTCTATACATCAACGGGTAGCGTTTGCTGACCCTGCTACTTGTTCTCGCAGCAATACCCAGCCAACCAGTTTCAGGCTGATACCGGTTGGCCAAAAGACTCGTCATTCACAGTTTTACTACGACTGCACCTACAGACAGCATACAAAAGTGAATAAGCGCGGCATTATAGCCAAGTCTGTCCGCATAAAACACACATTTAGAATATGGTTAATTTATACGGTTATCTCGGGTCTATACCTTTGAGGGCGCTTTTCTTGAAATTCTTGAACTATGGCCCTATCTATAAAACCACATCTAGTTAGTTGGAGAACGACATGCTCACTTGGGAAAAAGTTATTGAACACGCAACCAAAGGCGATATCGTGCCTCCCCGCCGCGTTGAAAAGGCCGAAGAGGAATGGCGCCAGCAACTGACTGACGATGAATACTACATTACGCGCCAGAAAGGTACGGAAAGACCGTTTAAGTCAGAAATGTGTGAATTGTTCGAGCCGGGGGAATACGCCTGTGTCTGTTGCGGCAATATGCTGTTTGACGCCGGGGAAAAATTTGACTCCGGTTCAGGCTGGCCATCTTTCACACAACCGGTAAGCGTCAATGCTATCAATTATCTGATGGACACCTCGCACGGCATGCAGCGAATTGAAACCGTCTGTGCTGTCTGCGATGCTCATCTCGGTCATGTCTTTCCTGACGGCCCGGCACCCAGCGGACTGCGGTACTGCATGAATGCCGTTGCCCTGAAGAAAGTCAGTCTGTAACTACACTTGCCCGATACCAGTCGGGCAAGTTATTTATATTTATCCCAGGCCGCCCTGAACGCTTTTTTCATTGAATCAAACGCTTCTTCAGCACCCTGCCGTAATTCTCCCCATGCCTCTTCGCTGGCATGTTTCACTTCGTCCAGTTTCTTTTCCGCTTCTGCTTTTCTGGTTTTCAGTTGTTGAATTTCATCACGATATTTTTCTTTCAGCTCTGCGCCTGAGTGCTGAGCTTTTGCTTCCAATTTGTCGATTTCTGCATTGATCTCTTTCATTTGTGCGCTGAGCTTTTCTACAAATGCTTTTCTGTCCATCTCATACTCTCTCAAAGTGGGTGGCTCACAGTTGCGGCCAGTGAATCGTAGATAAATGAATTGCAGATATAAGCATAGTTGCTTAACAGCGTTCTGTTAGTGTCATTCCGGAATATAAAAGGGGAACACTTGCAGTACATGTCTGATAGCGCTATAACCCCTCCATAGACGACTCAGGGAGAACAAGGATGATCATCGCGCAGTTAGGCAATCCGATACTACGCCAGCAGGCGAAAGCCCTGTCGACTGAACAATGGAAAGAATACGCCCCCTTTTTTACTGACTTAGCATCTCTGATGCTCAGCCACCAGGGAGTAGGTATTGCAGCCCCGCAGGTCAGTGAATCGCTGCGTGCTTTTATCGTTGCCTCTTCTCCGAATGCCCGTTACCCGAATGCGCCGACTATGACGCCAACGCTGATGCTCAACCCTGAGATTTACTGGATGAGCGAGGAGATAGAAAAAGACTGGGAAGGTTGCCTGAGTATCCCCGGTATTCGCGCGCTGGTACCGCGTTCCACCAGAATAAGTGTTGGTTACGAACAGCTTGATGGGCAAAAAGTCCGCTGTGAGTTATCTGGCTTCATCGCGCGGATATTCCAGCATGAGTTAGACCACTTAAACGGTATCGTTTTTCTTGATCGTGCAGACTCGCACGATTACGCCACTGAAGACGAGTACCGTCGGCAACTGGGACTGAACTGAAAGAAGCGGCCTGAGCCGCTTCTTATTCATGATCTGCTATCTTCTCGCCTGGTTTTTCCGTATTTGTCTATTGCTGCCTGACAGAAGCCGAAGGATTATTCTGCTGGTGACTCGCTTTCTTCTGGCCTGGCTTTTCTTGTTGACCATCCAGTGCCGAAGCAGTAATCCGGGTTGGTTTGGCGGGTTTCTTCATGAATAGCAATGCCATCAGGATCAAACTAATTCCCGCCCATTGCAAGAGCCCAAGGCTTTCTCCGACCAGTCCAATACCCAGCAAGACAGCAGTAACCGGGTTCATCAATGAGAACATCGACATCACGTTCGGACCGAGTTTTTTCACTGAACGTACCCAGGCCCAGTAACCAAATGCAGTGTTCAGTAATACCAGCCACAACAGACCGGGTATCGCATCCACAGGCAGCGCAACCGGCGCGCCGGCCACGAACCAAGCGAAGGGAATCAGCATCATGCCGCCAAGGACGAGCTGCCAGGCGGCAAAGCTCAGCGCATCGTTAACCGGCCATCGTTTCATCCAGATAGCGGACTGCGAGACCAGAGCTGTGCCAGCCAGAGCGGCCAGGGTGCCAATCGGATCCAAATCTGCAGATGGGTTCAGCAATAAGCCCACTCCAATTAAACCCAGTACCGCTAACACCACTGAGCGAGGGTCCGGTTTTTTACCTTCCCCTATCCACTGCAGTAGCATCATCTGCAACGGCATCGTTGCTCCCAACGTGCCGGCGACAGAGCCAGGCAAGCGGTAAGCAGCGATAAAAAGTAACACAAAGAATGCGGCAATATTGCAAAAGCTCAGCAAGGTCATGCGACTCCAGCTCAGCGGCGGCAACTTTGGTCGTAGCAAAAGCAACACCAGTCCGGCAGGTAAAGCCCGCCACACAGCCACCCAGTATGGAGACATATCTTGCAGAAACAGGCTGACGGCAGCATAGGTGCTACCCCACAGCATTGGCACTAATAACGCGAGCAGATAGTTCATTTCACTTCCCTTCAAGAATCTTCATATCAAACATCTTTGCATAAAGATAAATTAGTGGCTATTTGCCTTTTAATCAAGTATCTTTTTCGAAAAGTTAATGACATATTTTTGACTCAATGAAGAACGGACAAACACAACCCTATGCAAGATCATGTCGATAAACTATTGATTCAATGGCAGGAACACCGGCCAGACTTGGATTGCTCTCCTATGGGGATCATTGGCCGCATGTATCGGGCCCACAGAATAATGACGGACAGCATCAATGACGTGTTCAAAGGCTACGGGCTGAGCCAGGTTGAGTTTGATATTCTGGCCTCGCTGCGCAGAGCTGGCGAACCCCTTACGCCAACCCAGCTTTATCACACCGTGATGCTGTCTTCCGGCGCGATGACAGCCCGGCTGGATAAGCTGACCGACAGAGGGTTGATCTACCGGCAGCCGAGTGACGATGACAGACGCAGCTGTAAGGTGTGGTTAACAGAAGCAGGACAGGCTCTGGTCGACAAAGCCGTCACAGCCCATGTTGCCAATGAGCATCAGATGCTGACGGCCTTAGACAAAGATGAGCAGGCCCAGCTAGCGGGATTATTGCGAAAATGGCTGTTGGCTAACGAGTCAGCATTGAAATAACCTCAATCAGCATTGACGCATTTCATCCTGTATCGCCTGAAACCTCTGTTCAATGTCTGCCAGATCCTGTGGTTCATTCAGGCAATCCTGACTGGATCGCAGGATCATTTCGGCCTGACGACAAACGGCACTTTGCTGCTCACGCGTTCTGCAGTAACTGGCAATCCGGCCAAGGCTTTCAAGCAAACGGATGGTAACCGCCGTATCGGATTTGCCGTGCTGGCGGATCTGATCAAAAGCGGCGTTGAGTATCCCGGTAAAAGTCAGAGGCGGTTCTTCCAGCCGCAGCTGGCCGTCATCGCCATACCAGCGCGCGGGATGAAATGACCGGCCAGTCAAGGTGCAAAGTACTGCACTGAGTCTGTCAACGCTGGTCATGGCAGTAAAAGGATCATTGATACCCGGTGATAATGCTCTGACGGCCACTTCCACCAACTGATGAACAGCGAATTCAGGATCTTGTTCCGGGGTACGCAATTTCCCGACAATCATGCAATCAAGAAGCTGTGAATCCAGACCGTCTTCCGGCTCAGTGTCAGACCGCACGACAGCGATTGAGCTACCTTTTACGACAAATGCCCCGGCTCTGTAACCCAATTCAATCCGGCAATCAAACTGCTGGGCAAGCTGACATAAGCACTGTCTGTCTACGGCTTGCAGGTAACCTTCACTGTCCGCCGCGACCACATGATGAAACATGCCGGTTGGATTGCGATCACTCTGAAAAGGTTCAGGATCAGACTCACCGAGTTCATCAGGGAAAAAATGCTCAATGTACTGATTCAGCTCCTCATACACACCATTGACGACGTTATCCGCCTGAATCGAAGTCGCCACATGGTGAATGAAATAAATCAGAACCGCGACATTGAACAGGGCCAGTAACAAAGCCAGATTGACCGCAATGCGAGGCACGAACACATCACCGTTGGAATGGGTCACACTGCTTAATACCAGCAGACAATAGATGAACGTCGCGATAAAGGTGCCAAGCACGTACTGATTACCCGGATCGCGCATGAAATTTCGCAGTAAACGGGGACCAAACTGAGAGGAAGCCAGCGTTAATGCCACTATGGTGATAGAGAAAGCCACCCCGGCCACCGTTACCATGGAACCTGCAATCGTAGAAAGGACACTGCGTGCTCCCTCTGCACCTCCCGTGAAGCCGATATCAGGCAAAACCAGAGAGAAGTGCACCAGTTGATGATCCAGAGTAACTACAATCCGGGCCAGCCCGACGGCAATAATCACCATCATGGCAGGGACGAACCAGAAACTGCTCCTTACCGCTTCCCAACGATTAAACCAGTGTGTTTTCATGCCTGCCCTGCCGTGAAGTGAAATCACCTGACTTGCCAGACAGCCTCGTGCGTGTATCAGCAACAACCCTGGAGATCAGCTGGCAAAAATGGCGGGCACATACGTCTGCCCGCTGAGATAAAGATAGCAGAGCAGAAAAGCAAACCACTGATATCAGCCTTGATGTCAGCGCGGCTTACGGCTGTTCGTTGCATAGATCAGGCAGGTTTCGCCCAAACGGTTCGAAAATGTTCCAGCACCAGCACAGTGTCTTCGCTCATCTCAATAGCCAGCTCTTCGCACTCGGTGCTGAAAAACTGCCAGTGGGCATCCCGCCACCAGCGCAGCGACTTATCACCTTCTCCTTCAGCCGCCGCGAACTCAGCGGTCACATCTTTAAACCGGGCTTCTGCCACCCGGGTAATTTGCGTGATCGCGACCGGAACGCCCTCCCAGTCAGTGACCACCTGCAAATGGCCGACCTGCGGCATTGGCTCCGGCCCTTCCTCACCGCCTATCTGATACCAGTATTTCATACTGCAGCTGGCTTGCTTTTCTCCTTTTCGTACCAGTTCGGCACAAATGTCTGCATTGTCTTTGTCTGCACAGAAATAATCTGCGCTGACACTTGAAATAGCCGGTATTTCAGCTTCCGGTAAGGTCACCAGATAAGCCGACAGGCAGTCTGCCGCCTGGGGAGAAAGCTGAAACTGTTCCGCTAATGTTGCCGGTGCAAAGTTGTTAAAAATCATGATGTCCCTGTCGTTGTTAACTGTGTGCTCTGTACAGGCTTATCGTCCGGCGAGTGCCGCTGCTAATCCCATCTGATAGCCGGTATCTAACCGTTTTTTGTCTGTGGTAATACGGCCGACATCAAACTCTGCCGGCGGTGCTATAACATGAATGCGGCAGTCTTGAGGCGGGTTCTCAATAAACTCAATGGCGCTATTGTAATTGTCGGCACGCTTCATCATCACCCGCGCCAGCTCAGGGGTATCTGCCAGCATACGACGAAGAAACCAGCTCGTTTTGCTGGTTTTCTTCCGGTAGCCCAGCGGGCGTGACAAAATCACCGTGATTTCTCTGGCACCCATTTGATAGGCTTTGATGACAGGAATGGAATCTGCCACCCCACCGTCGGTCATGGCGTCGCCATTCAGCAGCGGATAATCCCGGTACGCGACCGGCACAGAGCAAGAAGCTTTTAGCAATTGTTCAAGATTATCTGCCGTGGCTTGGGTATAAACGGCCTCTCCGCTAGAGACTTGGGTGGTGACCACGTACAAAGGAATGGGTTGTGCGTCGAAAGCATCCAGATCCAAGCGTATTTCATCAATAGTGATCTGCCACAACCAGTCGAGATCCAGCCAGTGCCCGCCGCGAATAAATTTACGTAAACTGATAAATTCCGGGCGGCAGGAATAATCCGTGATCACTTTGTAATTACGGCCATGCTGATTCGCCAGCCAGGCTGCAAGATTGGTGGAACCCGCCGAGACACCGATGCAGAAATCAAATGGTCGGTAATGTTGCTCTAGAAAGCCATCCAGCACACCGGCGGCAAAAATGCCGCGCATCGCGCCGCCCTCCACAACCAGAGCATGTGATTCTGCCACTGCCATCCCTCTCTCCTTTCAAGCCAGATTTAACTAAGCGACTGGCCATTATGCAGCCAGTGCTTATGCCACAGGTTTAGATTAACCCTTGTCCTTGATGAACAAATAGAAACCAAATCCCATCGTGTCGCGGCCAAACTGGTGGTAATACGCGTTCCACTCGCGAACCGCATCACGCTTTTGACGCGCTTTGTCATCCTCTGGATTGGCCATCACAGCACGTTCTGCTTTCAGGCGAAAGCAACCTTCAAAATGATCCCACTCGTCCTGATTACTGGTGGCCGCATACACAGTGGCCAGGCCGTGAGACTCGGCGACCGACATGTTGCCCTGGTGATCGTAATAAATACCAATCGGCTCACCAATGAAATCCAGATACGCCTGGGCCGGTGGCTGCTTCCAATAGCCTTCGCCAATCAGCAGTTGACCATGGGGTTTCAGCCATTGCTGCATTTGAGTCAGTGCTGCCGTATAACCCGCATCCCCTTCACCAAACGCATGGGTCGATCCCATACAGATAGCCACGTCATACAGTGTCGCGAACGGATAGTCGTTGGCATCAGCCACTTCGAATTTCACGCGATCGGCCAAGCCCAAGGCTTCTGCTTTCGCATTCGCGGCGGCAATACAGGTCTCAGAAATATCCAGTCCGAGACAGTGTGCCCCTGTCGCACTGGCAAGACGCAGTAAAAATTCCCCTTCCCCGCAACCAATATCAATAACATAGCTGTCAGTGTGGAGATTCAGTAGGTCGATCAGTCGATGTGCTTTTTCGAGGCTGAGTGGGCTGTTAAATAACATCCAATGTCCTTATCTCACGATTTACCCTGCAACAGGCTGTTTAGGGGTATCCAGTATCAGCTGGTAGAAATCCAGATCCAACCAGCGCTCAAATTTATAGGCTGCTTGCTTTATCGTGCCGGAATATTCGAATCCCAGCTTTTTGTGCAAGGCAATGCTGCCAGTGTTTGTCGAATCTATGCCGCCAACCAGCACATGGTAATTCTGCTCTCGGGCCGCCTGAATCAGGGCATCCATCAGCTTTCGCCCCAAGCCTTTACCCTGGTGCTGCGGATGAATGTACACAGAGTGTTCAACAGAATATTTAAACGCAGCCCATGCGCGGAAGGAGCCGTAACTGGCAAACCCCATCAGCTCACCGGCATCATTTTCAATACCAATCACAGGAAACTGATTGGCCGTTTTGGTGGCAAACCAGGTTTGCATGATGTCCATCGTACGGGGCTGATATTCGTAAAGTGCGGTGGTGTTAAGAATGGCATCATTGAAAATTGCCAGAATGGCTTCGCCATGTTTTTCATAGGTACAATGAACAAACTGCATCATCCCTCCTGATGCTCACAATACTCGGCAATCATTGCCTTCAGTCTGGCAAATACTTTACCACTAACTTTTCCAGCGTTAAGCGAAAATTTCAGCAAAACAGCCAAGTTGCAGGCAAAAGCCTTGGATTAAACTGCAGCAACCAGATAATTGGCCGCCAATAAAAGCAGTAAAGAGATCGCAATTAACCAGGCTGAGAATACAATCTCATGGTAAGCCTTAGTCAGCAGCGCGTTTTTATGCTGATTGCTCTGATGTAACAACTGCCAGGTTTCGTAACAGCGAACCACGGCCAGGTGAAGATTGTCATTCGCACCTTGTTGCTTCATTCCTTCCAGCCAGTTGTTGGGTAAATGCACACCATACACATCGGCCGGCCTGAGCAGGCGAAACAGAAAACTCCAGGCAGATATCAAACCCAGATAGGTCACGGTCACAGCGATAACTGCCAGCCAGGCGATGGCATGCTGTGGCGGGACAAACAATGAAGAAGCAATAAAAACCAGAACGGTAAACCCTGCGATGACAGCGGAATGCAACCCAAGCAGACGGGCCGCTTTTTCTTCAAGATACCGGGCGCGGCACTGTTCGTCTGATAAAGCCGTGCGAACATGGTGATACAGCACGGCCATGTTGTCTTCTCTCATAGCATCAAGGCTTACCTGTTAGCTGTAAATCCGTTCCTGAGAGTATAGACGCTACGGCAAGCCACGAAGTATCAGTCACTTGCCATTCTTCTGGATCAGCTTAATGTCTGATGGACCCAAGCCTGTCCTTCAGCTACATGAACCTCTGCAACAGCACCGTTCATTAATGGCATATTGGGTGCCAGATGGCCGATGTCAGCGTTCAGGATGACAGGTACTGAAAGATCGCCCAGCACTTGCTGAATAACCTGAGAATGTGACAGTGATTTTCCGTGACTCAGCGGCGAACCATCCCGACCGAAAATGACCCCGTTGACGGCATCAAACACACCATTGAATTTCATTGCCGTCAGCACGCGGGCCATCGCGGTTGGCGATAACTCGGCGTTTTCCAGAAACAGAATCAGGCCGTCCTGAGAATACTGCATTTTCATCTGCGGCAGATTCAGGTACTCGGTACCTGATATCAGGCCCATGGTATCGAGGCAGCCACCGATCAGACGGCCTGAAAACGCGACCGATTTCGCTGCATCGTTTGACGATAACACCGTCCATTGCGTTGGCTGAGTGAAAGCGAATTGTGCCTCGGGATCCTTGCCATAATTGGCCGAGGCCAGCTCATAGCAGGACGATTGCTGTAACCTGACAGATTCACCGACAGTCAGGCTCAGCAAAGAAAATATTGCGCTATTGAGCGGATCCGTCACAGCAGGATGAAGCTGCATCAGATTCGCACAATGCAGGCTGGCCCAACCGCAGCGAGCCGTTAAGACAGACGAGATAGTGCTGATATCTGAAAAGCCAATCAGCCATTTAGGTTTGGCGTGACGCAGTAAGTCCAGATCCAGCAATGGCAACAGTTCCATCGCCAGTTCACCTCCCCAGGGCGGCAGGATGGCATCAACGCGATCATCCAGCAAAAACGCCATCAATTCTCTGGCCCGCATTGGCGCCGGAGCACTGACATGGCCGGCATTTTCCCGTAAGCAGTGCCCTTCCAGCACCTTAAAGCCTCTGTCCCGCAACCCCTGGATAACCAGATCGAGACGTGCATGACAATCTTCAGGCACACCTGCCGATAATGCTGTTACTGCTATTGTACTACCGGGAACCAGTGGGGAAGGATAACGCATGGAGCCTCTCTTAACCGCATATAACAAAAGCCCACACACTACGCCGGAAGGAAATTAAATCAAGTCAATTCAATAAGTAACAGATGACATAATAACATTTTCTCAACGTTGTACTGATCGCAGATCAATAAAAAGCAAGTGTTCACTTATCCCGGCATCACTGAGTGTGCCGGTCAAACAAGTATTATGGGAGGTCATGGGCCGGCGTTATCCGCGTTTGAGACAGGTAGGCTGACAGGCTGTTGAACGGCTCGAAATCCGGGCTGATCGGCACGCTCACATTCATGGTTTCAACTTCCAGTACCTCTTCGCCGTATTGTTTGAGAAAGCTTGGCAATGACAAGCATTTCACCCCCTCCGCCCAACCGTATTTCACCAGCATGTCAGCCAGGTTTTCAGGGCTGTAGCGCTTTTCCTCAGCCAGAAAATAAAACGGCGCCAGCGTGTCCTTCTCAATTAAGGTCACGTGAAAAGCCGCCAGATCATCAAGATGAGCGGCATAATACAGGCCGTAAGACGGGATCAGGACAGGAATGCGAAGGCTTTCGCGACGATTCAGTGAAGTATGAATCGGGCATTCGTGACCACCGTACACCAGAGTAGGCACAAAAACGGGTGTCCAGCTCAGTTCTATGGCTTTCTTCAGCACCGGAACCTCTTTTTCTGCCGCAGTCAGGGACTCAAACTGGAGTTCATCGGGTGAACATTCATCGGCGCACCCAAACACTTCGATACCTGATGTATACAGCTTTCTGGCATTCGGTTTCGCAAAGCGCTCTATGCTGTCCATCAATACCGAAAAATCCGGTGCCTGCTTTTCCTGCGCATAAGGTGCCATAACAGGTCTGGCACAGCAGATCACGGCATCAAATTTCCCTGCCATGTGTTCATCCTGCAAAGCAAGCGGGATAGCCAGCGGGTTATCCTGCTCAGGATGCTGACTGAGCGCAAAGACCTGATAACCGTGATCTATCAAGTGCCGGACCACATAGCATCCGAGCACCGAATTGCCCCCTGCGACTAAGACCTTCATTTCTCCTCCTTGTCTGTTCGGTATGCCAAACATGCCTGTTTGCACACGCTAAAAAACGTTCTGTTTTCCTGTCCTTAAGTTATAAGCATAGTCGGTTGAGGTAAAGGCTTTGGCTTTGGGGGAATAGGAGGATTTCTCTGGATCTGATGATCTGTCTGAGTTTGAAGGTATGTCGCGCTTGAGTTCGGTGCTTATCTCACCATTA